>NZ_KV794510.1:123990-148659 GCF_001808785.1 Streptococcus sp. HMSC077D04
TTTGCTCTTTGATTTTCATTGAGTATTATTCTTCAACTTCTGTTAAGGTTGCCGCTTTTTCAAGATATTTTTGGTAGGTTCCTTCATCCTTGAGTTTTTGGATGACCTTGTCCACCACTTCTTTCAAATCAGCACTATTTTTTCTAAGGGCAACTGCATTAGCTTCGCCGTCCTTCATCTTCAAGCTGACAGTTGCGACAGCTAAGTCGGCATTTTTAGCAGCATAGCTAAGCGCAACAGGCTCATCCATGTGAACAGCATCAACTTTTCCAGCCTGCAATTCATTAACTGCTTCACCCATATTGGTTAGGGAAGTTAATTGAGCTTTTGGCAATTGTTCCTTGACCATCGATTCTGGAACAGTCCCTTTTTGGGCTGCAATATTAGCACTTTCAAGGCTAGTTAAATCCTTGTATTTTTCTACATCAGACTTACGAACCAAGAAACTAATCTTGTTTTCATAGTAAGGAATTGAAAAATCAAAGACTTCTTTTCTCTCGTCAGTAGCGCTAATTCCCGCAACTGCTAGGTCAGCCTTACCAGTTTGAAGACTGGTCAAGACATTGTCAAAACTCATGCTTGAAATTTCCAACTTCACCCCAAGTTCATCAGCGATAGCTTGGGCCATATCAATATCCGCACCGACTACCTGGTTTTTTCCATTAACCAAAGCTTGGAATTCAAAGGGTGCATAGTCAGGACTAGTCGCCACAACTAATTTCCCCTTTTGCTTAATGGCCTCAAGAGCTGACTGAGAACCATTAGAACCCGACTGGCAAGCCACTAAGAAGAAACTTGCAAGAAAGCTACATAAAACAAATATCCATTTTTTTGATTTCATAAATAAACAACCTCTCTGTTAATTTTGTATAATTATAACTCTATACAACTTACTTGTCAAGTGTTTTTTGAATTTTTATCTTAAAAATATTTTTTTCATTCAAAAAAGGAGCTGTCAGTTGATTTCGAGCTCCTTTTTATACATAATGAATCTATTTTATAGTTCGACAATCTTACCTGTTTCAAAGTAAACAACCCATTCACAGATATTTTTGGCATAGTCTCCAATACGTTCCAAGAAGGCAATCACTTGGAAATAATCACGGCCTGTAACGATAGCATCAGGATTTTTCTTAATTTCTTCTGTAGCCAAATCACGAATGCTATCAAAGTAATGGTTGATTTTTTCATCCATGGCTGCTACTTCATAGGCCTGGTCTACTGAACCATTCAGATAGAGTTCAAGGGCTGCTTCGACGAAGTTCTTGACATCGCGACCCATTCTCTTGATTTCTTCTTCAACAGCTGGGATACGTTGCTCCCCCTTCATACGAATGGCTGCTCTTGCAATGGAAACAGCATGGTCCCCCATACGTTCCAAGTCTGATACAGCCTTCAAGACTGTTAGAACAGTACGCAAGTCCTGAGAAACCGGTTGTTGAAGGGCAATCATTTCAAATGATTTCTTCTCCAATTTCACTTCGTATTCGTTTACTTCTGCATCATCTTCGATGACTTCCTTGGCCAAATCACGGTCATGCGTAACAAAGGCACGCACTGTCCGATTGATTTGGGATAGCACTTCTTGTCCCATAGCATAGAACTGGTTGTGCAATTTCTCCAAATCTTCTTCAAATTGAGAACGTAACATCATTTATCTCCTTATCCAAATTTTCCTGAAATATAATCTTCTGTTTCCTTGTGTTGTGGGTTTAGGAACATCTTCTTGGTATCGTTAAACTCGATCAGATCTCCGTCTAGGAAAAATCCTGTCTTGTCAGAAATACGAGAAGCTTGTTGCATGGAACGCGTAACCAAGAGCATGGTGTATTTATCTTTTAGACCATACAAGGTTTCCTCAATCTTACCAGCCGAGATAGGGTCCAAGGCTGAAGTAGGTTCATCCAAAAGAATGATTTTAGGGCTGGTTGCCAAGACACGGGCAACACAGACACGTTGCTGTTGTCCGCCTGAAAGCCCGATAGCTGAATCATGCAGGCGATCCTTGACCTCATCCCAGATAGAAGCTCGTTGTAGTGCTTTTTCTACCGCTTCATCAAGAACCTGCTTATCCTTAACTCCATTGATACGAAGCCCATAAACAACATTTTCGTAGATAGACATCGGGAAGGGGTTGGGCTGTTGGAAAACCATACCGATTTCCTTGCGCAATTCAACTGTATCTGTACGCGGGCTGTAGATGTTGTGACCATTGTAAACCACCGAACCAGTTGTGGTCACCTCTGGATTGAGATCCCCCATGCGGTTGATAGCCTTGAGGAGGGTTGATTTCCCTGATCCAGATGGACCGATCAAGGCTGTAATTTCCTTAGGTTGAAAAGATAGGGAAACACTATTCAAGGCCTTTTTTTGATTGTAGTAAACGGACAGGTCTGAAACCTGTAAAATCGCTTCTGTCATACTGTTTCCTTTCTATCCAAAGTGTCCTGTTACGTAGTCATTGGTTGACTGTAGTTTGGCATTTTGGAAAATATTAGAGGTCTTATCGTACTCGATCAAGTCACCCAAGTAGAAAAATCCTGTGTAGTCACTAGCACGCGCAGCCTGCTGCATACTGTGGGTCACGATGATGATGGTAAAGTCCTTCTTTAATTCCAGCATGGTTTCTTCCAGCTGGGCTGTCGCAATCGGATCCAAGGCAGACGCCGGCTCATCCATCAAGAGGATATCTGGTTTAACAGAGATAGCACGAGCGATACAGAGACGTTGCTGCTGACCACCTGATAGGGTCAAGGCTGACTTGTGCAAATCGTCTTTGACCTGATCCCAAAGGGCAGCTTGACGAAGAGAGGTTTCCACAATTTCATCCAAGACTTGCTTGTCCTTAACTCCTGCACGTTCATGGGCAAAAGTGATGTTGCGGTAGATAGACTTGGCGAAGGGATTTGGTCGTTGGAAGACCATTCCAATGTGCTTACGCATCTCATAAACATTGATTTCTGGACGGTTAACATCAATCCCTTGGTAGAGGATTTGACCTGTGACCTTGGCAATATCAATGGTATCATTCATGCGATTGAGACTTCGGAGGTAGGTTGATTTTCCTGAACCAGAAGGGCCAATTAAGGCAGTAATTTTATTTTTTTCAAATTGCATATCGATGCCCTTGATAGATTCTTTTTTACCGTAGTAAACATGTAAATCCTTAGTAGAGAGGGCCACTTTCTCTTCAGGAAAGGTGATGATATGCTTTTCATCCCAATTATATTTTGACATGGCTTCTCCTTTAGGCAGCGGTTAATTTCTTATGTAGGTAGCTTCCGAGTTTGCGGGCTCCAAAGTTAAAGATGAGGATAAAGATAAGGAGCACGGCCGCAGAACCTGCTGATACGATGGTTCCATCTGGAATAGTACCTTCACTATTGACTTTCCAGATGTGGACAGCCAAGGTTTCTGCTTGACGGAAGATAGAGATTGGGCTAGTCACACTGAGAATATTCCAGTTAGACCAGTCTAGGGCTGGAGCGGATTGCCCTGCTGTATAGATAAGAGCAGCAGCCTCACCAAAGATACGACCAGAGGCCAAGACGACCCCAGTCACAATACCTGGTAGGGCTTCTGGAATGACCACATGGACAACTGTCTCCCAACGAGAAATCCCAAGGGCTAAACCAGCTTCACGCTGCGTATGGTGAACGTGTTTCAAACTGTCTTCAACATTACGAGTCATCTGAGGAAGATTAAAGACCGTCAAGGCCAAGGCACCTGAAATAATTGAAAATCCATATTCAAACTGAACTACAAAGATCAAGTAACCAAAGAGACCCACAACCACTGATGGCAGTGAAGACAAGATTTCAATACAGGTTCTGACAAAATTAGTCACAGGACCTTTTTTGGCATATTCAGCTAGGAAAATCCCAGCTCCCATAGACAAGGGAACAGAGATAATCAAGGTAATAACCAGAAGGAAGAAGGAATTATAGAGCTGAATTCCAATCCCTCCGCCTGCTTGGTAAGAAGATGATTTGCCAGTCAAGAAAGACCAAGAGATGTGGGGCAAACCACGAACCAAGATATAAAGAATCAAGGATGCCAAGATGGCAACAATAATTCCTGCAATCGAGTAGAGGACAGCTGTTGCAATTTTATCTAATTTCTTAGCGTGCATAGTTTTTCTCTCCTCTTTCTTTCGTAATCAATTTAATCACACTGTTGAAGGCCAAACTCATCAAGAGCAAGACCAAGGCCAAGGACCAGAGAACGTTATTGTCAACTGTTCCCATAACGGTATTTCCAATACCCATGGTCAACACAGAGGTCAAGGTCGCAGCAGGTGTTGTCAATGAAGTTGGGACTACGGCTGAGTTTCCGACCACCATCTGAATGGCCAAGGCCTCACCAAAGGCACGCGCCATCCCAAAGACCACTGCAGTGAAAATCCCTGAACGCGCTGCCTTCAAGGTCACGCGCCAGATGGTTTGCCAACGAGTAGCCCCCATAGCCAAACTTGCTTCGCGGTAGTGACGAGGCACCGCACGCAAGCTATCTGTTGTCATAAAGGTTACTGTCGGTAAAATCATGACAAAGAGTACGAAAATCCCTGACAGAATCCCAAAACCAGTTCCACCAAAGATACTACGGACAAAAGGAACTACGACCTGCAAACCAATAAATCCATACACAACTGAAGGAATCCCGACTAGCAATTCAATGGCTGGTTGCAAGATTCTAGCACCTTTTGGTGAGACCTCTGTCATAAATACTGCCGCACCAATGGCAAAAGGAGTTGCGATAAGGGCTGATAGGATTGTGACAATAAAGGAACCCAAAATCATAGGAAGGGCACCAAATTGTTTACCTGAAGGATTCCAAGTTTGGCCAAATAGGAAATCAAAGATGTTGACCCCATTGACAAAGAAAGTCGACAAACCTTTTTGGGCTACGAAAATCAAAATCATAGCCACAATGATGACAATCAAAGACAGACAGGCAAAGGTCAAGCCTTTCCCTAGTTTCTCTAGACGAGAGTTCTTTGAGGGAGAAAGCAATTTTTTAGCTAATTCTTCTTGATTCATTATTGACTCCCTTCTAGTGCTGTCACCGTTCCGACAGCATCTTTTTCAACCTTCATTTCCTTGACAGAAATATAGCCCATTCCCTTAACGATTCCACTTTGCGCTTCATCAGAGAGGACAAAGTTGAGAAATTCTGCCACCAATTCATTTGGTTGACCTAGGGTATACATGTGTTCATAAGACCACAAAGGCCAGTTATTGGTTGTAACATTTTCTGCAATCGGCTCATAGCCATTCAACTTCATGCGTTTAACCGAGTCATCCACATAGGCAAAGGCTAGGTAAGAAATGGCTCCTGGTGTCTGAGAAACAATGTTTTTAACCATCCCATTTGAATCCTGTTCTTGACTCTGCACGGCAGATTGACCATCCATGATAACACTATCAAAGGTTGCACGTGAACCTGAACTTGCCGCGCGGTTGATAATGGAAATTGCTAGGTCTTTCCCACCGACTTCTTTCCAGTTGGTCACTTGACCTGTGAAGATGCTACGGAGTTGTTCAGTTGTCAGATTTTCAACATCAACTTCTTTGTTTACAATGACTGCCAAGCCCGCTACGGCTACCTTATGGTCCACTAGAGCGGATGCGTTGATACCGTCTTTTTCCTCGGCAAATACGTCTGAATTTCCTACATCAACGGCTCCAGACTGAACCTGAGACAGACCTGTACCAGATCCGCCACCTTGGACGTTAACTGTTTTTCCAATGTGCATAGAGCCAAATTCATCTGCTGCTGCTTCGACCAAGGGCTGAAGAGCCGTTGAGCCAACAGCTGTCATGGATTCCCCACGATCAATCCAGCTAGCACATCCCGCCAAAGAACCTGCCAGCAAAAGAGCTGCAAGGGATAGAGCGAGTTTTTTCCTTTTTTTCACTGTTTTTCTCCTTGAAAATAATGGTGAATGCTGTGAATTTTTTCAACTATTTATTTATGTTTTTCTTTTTTAAAATTGGGAGCCAACTGAAGTTCTTATACTCAATGAAAATCAAAGAGCAAACTAGGAAGCTAGCCGCAGGCTGTACTTGAGTACGGTAAGGCGACGCTGACGCGGTTTGAATTTGATTTTCGAAGAGTATTAGCTTGGTTTAACTAGAAATTTGCTTAGTTACCATCTCCACCAATTTTGACTTAAAATGAAAGACAATTTGAAAAAAATCCATACTTCCACTATAACATAGACAAGCTACTTTGACTAGCATTTTCACTTGAATCTTAGGCCTTTTGGAAAATAATTTTTCAAAACATTTCCAGTCACCTTAGCAAAGCCCAACCCATTGCCTTGAACCAAAACTTGGTACCAACCATTTGGCAGACTTTCTGCCAGATGAACAGTTTCTCCAGCCACATACTTTACAAACTCTTCTTGGTCAATTTCAACCGACTGCTTGACCTGACTCGGTTTCAAGGCTAGACCAAGAGCAAAACTAGGCTCAAAGCGTTTCTTCTTAAAGGTACCCAGATGCAGTCCATTACGAGCAATCTTGAGCTTCCCTAAATCTGGCAAAAATTCTGGCAGGAGATAGAGTTGGTCACCAAAAGTCTGCAAGATTCCCCTTAGATTGATTTTCAGGTGTTTTTGGGCAAATTCCTGCCACAAAGTAACTTGTTCTCGGCTGAGATTGCTCTTACTTGCCTTAAATTTAGGAGCTGGATTGTCACCTCTAAATTGTAAATGAGCTACAAACTGCCCCTCTCCCTTAAACTGATGAGGGTACATCCGAGCTGTTTCTGGCAGGTCAATACCAGCTACCATTCCATTGATATGTTCAACTGGCAGCAAATCAAAATCATACTCTTCCAGTAGCCAATTGACAATCTCTTCGTTTTCCTCGGGGGCCCAGGTACAAGTTGAATAAACCAGACGACCACCATCAGCTAGCATGTTTACTGCATCTTCCAGAATTTCTCTTTGCAAGCTAGCACATTGACTCGGATAATCTAAGCTCCAATAATCCATAGCATCTGGTTGCTTACGGAACATCCCTTCCCCTGAGCAAGGAGCATCAAGGACAATGAGGTCAAAATAGCCCTTAAAAACCTTGGCCAAGCGGTCAGCAGATTCATTGGTCACCACGACATTTGTCGCTCCAAAGCGCTCCATGTTTTCTACTAAAATCTTAGCCCGTTTGCTTGAAATTTCATTGGAAACAAGGAGACCCTCCCCTGCTAGATAGGCTGCTAACTGAGTTGATTTTCCACCCGGTGCAGCAGCCAAATCCAAGACTTTCATACCAGGACTGGGCTGGGCTACCTGAGCAACCATCTGGGCAGCAGGTTCTTGCGAATAAACCAAACCAGTAGCATGTTCAGACGATTTCCCTGAAACCTTACCATAGTGGCCCCAAGGTGTTTGAGGAATGGCATCAGGAAAGGAAACTGGCGCTTCTTTTAAAGGATTGACCCGAAAAGCCGAAACCGCTTCCTCCTCAAAAGAGGCAAGAAAATCTCTTGCCTCATCTCCTAGTATCTCTTCATATTTTTCAACAAATCCTTCTGGAAATTGCATTTAAGTTTTTTTCCTTTCGTAAATATAGGACTGAATTTCCTCCTGCATCTCAAGAGGTAGCATCATGACCGGCTGTCTGGTTTGAAAATCAAGCGGTTGACCAGATAGGGTCACCACCCGATAGCCCAGACTTTCCCCTAAAATACTAGCCGCAGCATAATCCCATGGTTGCAGATAGGTGACATAGGTCAACAAATGCCCTGACAAAATCTTAGCAAAACTAATGGCCGCACTCCCATAGACACGAACACCGAGGACCGCACGACTCAAATCAGCCAAGCCCCATTCATTGGTTTCCAGCATGCCACTATTCCCTGCAATAAGGAAATCTCCAAGTAGTTTTGGTTTAAAAGGAGCTAGAGGCTTATCGTTTCGACAAACCGGAAACTTACCACCACCGTGATAACAATCCCCTTTGACCACATCATAAATCAGTCCAAACTGTCCCTGGCCATTTTCAAAATAAGCCATCATAACAGCAAAATCTTCCTGCTGGGCGACAAAATTATTGGTCCCATCAATGGGATCAATAACCCAAACCTTGCCCTCTTGAACCGAGGCTCGCAGACAACCTTCTTCAGCACAAATCTTATCTTCAGGATAACGAGACAAAATCTCACCAACCAATAGCTCCTGAACTTCCTTGTCCAGTTTGGTCACCAAATCTGTTGGAGAGGACTTGGTTTCAACACGCAAGTCTTCCTGCATATGGTCAAGGATGTACTGGCCCGCTCTCTTAACAAGCTCTTTGGCAAATTCAAATTTACTTTCCAAGAGAAATCTTCCCTTCCCCTTTTTCCTTGGCAGCCTGAACTGCTCGATAAAGCGAATAGCCACTAACTGTTTCAAATTCTCGTCCCAAACGTTTTTCTTCGCTCTTACTTGGCACGACCGCTTTGAATCCCTTATAGGAGTCCAGTAACTTTTTAGCCTCTACCTTGCCTTCATAGGCAGCTTCAACATCATTAAAAAAAGAAAGCACTGAAGCAAGTTCTTCAGTGCTCCACGACAAATCTAGTGGGTAACTATACTGTTTGTTCATTAACTAATACCAGCTCTCATTCTTGCTTCTTTTAGTTCTTGCTTACGGTAACTACGAGGGAGAAAAGCACGAATCTCATCTTCATTAAAACCGATCTGCATACGTTTGGCATCAATAATAATGGGACGACGCAAAAGACTAGGATACTGCTCAATCAAATGAAGCAATTCCGATACCGAAATACTTTCTACATCAATATCTAATTTTTGAAAAATTTTTGAACGAGTTGAAATGATGTCATCAGTACCATTTTCGGTCAAGGAAAGAATATGTTGCAATTCTTTTCTTGTTAAAGGACTGGTCATAATATTGTGCTCCTCAAAGGGCACCTTATGTTTTTCTAACCAAGCCTTTGCCTTACGACATGAAGTACAGCTCGGTGATAGAAATAGTGTAATCATGCTTTTCTCTTCTTATCTATACTTTGCTAATTCTATTATACAAAAAAATAAAGCGCTTGACTAGAGATTTTTAGAAAAAAAAGCCTATTTTTTCAAGAAAAATAGACTGTTTGCGAACGATTAACTCTTTTTGGATTTGATTAATTCATTCTTGACAATAGTTTCGAATCACATACCTAATTGATTTATGCAAAATAAGAATATCTTTAGTATTATTTACTATGACTTTTCAGGTACAGAAAACCAAAGAAGCTTTCATAGAGGGCAAAAAAGAGGATGAAGGCATGAAGGAAAAAGGTCTCTGGCAAAATCATAATAACAGGATCCTTGGCTGGATCAAAAAGCCAGGTATCATCTCCCACAAAGAGAATTTGATGGAAAAGGGTAAAGAATTGGTCAAAACCAATCAAAACTCCCCCAAGACCAATCAGCAAAGGCAAGACTACTAGAGCTAGGAGACTTTTATAAAAGAGAGACAAAAAGCCCTTTTTCACAATCCCTTTGACAAAGAAATAGAAACTTGGCAGTGTCACTAGAGCTACTATCTGAACCAAGTGGAAGAGATTCTTGACCACCGCAAAGTGGTGCAGACCAGCTGCTGACGAACGAAAATCAGGCATCTGCAAGTCCTGACTAAAAGGATTGGTCAGGTAATCCATCAAGATATGAAAGTTGTACTGAATGGTTTCTGGTTTTAGATAAACTCGATCTGTTAAATTCAGCCACTGAATTTCCAGCGGATAAAAAATCCAAGCTAGATAAATAGTCAGAAGGATTGAGAGGGACAGAAGAAAGACCATAGAGCCCCAAAAAGTCAGTTTAGTTTTCATCAAAATTCCACTCCGCAAGGCTAGAAACCACATGAGTCGGTGCGATTGGTAGGTCTGCTACTTCTTCCGCCTTGGTAAAACCTGTTGTCACCAAGAGCGTTGGAATGCCATTGTCAATCCCTGCTCGGATATCTGTTAAATAGTTGTCCCCGACCATGATTAACTCTTCACGTTCCAAACCTAAGTGCTCAACCGCCTTATCCATAATGATGGCATTTGGTTTTCCAATATAAACAGGCTTCACTCGTGTTGCTACTTCAAGCAGGGTAATCAGTGAACCAGCACCTGGCAAAAGACCGCGTTCTGTCGGGATGTTGAGGTCAGGGTTGGTTCCGATAAAGTGAGCACCCTTTTGGATAGCTAGAGTTGCTGTCGCAAATTTTTCATAGTCGACTTGCCAGTCCAGACCTACTACCACATAGGCAGGATTATCCTTGTCTTCCACATAACCAGCTGCCTTGATGGCTTCCTTGAGCCCTGCTTCTCCGATGACATAGACGGTCTTTTCAAGCCCCAAGTCGTTCATATAGTCGATCGTTGCCAAAGTCGCTGTGTAGACAGTCGATAGGGGCGTATCGATATTAAAATTCTGAGCCAACATCTCTTGAACACTCTCTGGAGTGCGGGTTGTATTGTTTGTTACAAAAAGATAGGGGATATTCCGCTTTTGCAATTCATGGACAAAAGCTTCTCCTGCTGGAATTCGATCTTTCCCCTTATAAATTGTTCCGTCTAAATCAATTAAATAGCCTTTATATTTCATATTTTTCTCTAATCCTTCTTCATTTCTTGCCAAGTGATAATTGCTTGGGCATTGGTAGCCCCATCACTTGTAATCTCATGCTTGGTTTCCAGTCCAGTTCGTTCAACAGCCGATGTAATCACCCCACCTGGTCGAACTTCCTTGACATACTTGAGATTGATTTTCTTGGGAATATAGTGGGTCAAAAAATCCGCTCCCATGACCTCAAAAATCCAGTCCAAGTATTTACTGTTATTGACATGACCATTCATATCCAAATCGTAAAAACGGACATGGTAATCCTTGCTGATTGATTCGTTCAAGGACTCATACTTTGGCCCGCGGATAAGTTTTTTATCAAAATCAGACTGGTAAGGAGCCACAATCTCAGGCTCGACAACATGAACTCTTCGACTGTCTCGGTCCATGAGAACAAAGGTCGCCATCATGTGAATGAGCTCCTGCCCCGTTTCATCATAAATGGTAAAGCGACGGTAGCAAAAGAGTCGATTGTAACTCAGGGCTTCCGTTTCGATGGTGATTTCTTCCGCAAAACGAGGCAAACGAGCCACCTCAATATCATAGTCTGTGATAATCCAGACAAGATTATAGTCTTCTAAAATGGTTTTATCACTAACTCCCAGTTCAATAGACTGCATCCCTGAAACTTGTAGGGACAGCAAAATCACATCTGGTAGCTTGATATGACCGTTCATATCAGCCATATCAAAAGGAATTTTCATTTTCATTTGATAAGTTAAGCCCATCATCCTACTCCAAAATAAATCGTTCTGCTACGGTGTCTCCTAAAAAGAGACCTCTTTTTGTCATGCGAACTCGGTCACCCTCTATTTGCATGAGACCTTGTTGAACCAAGTCCTTGACGATTTCTCCATAAAGTCCATCGAAAGACCGTCCAAATTTTTCTTCAAATCTCGCCATGGAGACCCCTGATTTCTTGCGAAGACCCAGGAACATTTCTTCTTCCATTTGCTCCTTTTGACTCAGGTGTTCTTCTGTGATGCGAGCATTGCCTTCCTCAACCGCACTGAGATAATGACGTATCGGCCCATGATTTTTATAGCGCACGCCATTGACATAACCAGACGCCCCAGCACCGATACCATAGTACTCAGCATTGTCCCAGTACATGAGATTGTGGCGACTTTTAAAACCAGGCTTGGAGAAATTGGAAATCTCATAGTGCTCAAAACCAGCTCGCTCCAGCTCTGCAATGATGTACTCAAACATCTCAGCTTCCAGTTCCTCCTTAGGCAGAGGCAATTTCCCTCGTCTCATCCGGTTCATAAAAACCGTATGGTTTTCTAAAATCAAGCTATACAAACTCATATGGGGAATATCCAGCCCAATGGCCTTAGCCACATTGTCCTTGACTTGCTCCATGGTCTGGCCTGGCAGTGCATAAATCAAATCGATGGAGATATTGTCAAAACCAGCCAGTTTCAGGCGGTCGATATTTTCATAAATATCCTTCTCCAAATGACTGCGCCCAATCTTTTTCAACATCTTGTCATCAAAGGTCTGCACACCTAGCGAAACACGGTTGACAGCCGAGTTCTTCAAAACAGCTATCTTATCTGCATCCAAGTCGCCTGGATTAGCTTCAATGGTCAACTCTTCTAAGACAGACAAGTCCAAGTTTTTAGTCAAGCCATCCAGTAATACCTCCAGTTGCGGAGCCGACAGGGCTGTTGGTGTCCCACCACCGATGTAGAGGGTTCGCAACTTTTGAATATCATAAGATTGAAACTCTTCTAATAAATGCTCCAAATAGCTATCAACTGGCTGATTCTTGATGAAGACCTTTGAAAAGTCACAATAATAACAAATCTGGGTACAAAACGGGATGTGCACATAGGCTGACGTTGGTTTCTTCTGCATAGTAATTATTATACCACAAAGACAGGCTACGAGAAAAAAATCACCATCCCCAGATACATAGTCCGTCCAGAGATGGTGATGGTTTATTCTTCTGTTATATCAATAACAATCTCTTCTGATTCATCAAGAGTTTCGGCTTTTTCTTGCCATTGCTCCTTGAGATTATTGAATCGATCTTTTGATGCTTCTGTCGCTTGACGAGCGCATGATTTGGCTTGAGCAAGTACACTGTCCACAGTGATTTCACCTGACTCAACCTGTTCTTTGGTTTTAAGAACAAAATCTGTAGCCTGCTCCTTGACTTCTGTCAGTTTTTCACAGACCTGCTCCTTGGCATACTCAGGATCTTCTCTCAAATCATCCAGAAAATCTTGAGCCTGACTGCAAACTTGTTTACCCTTGTCGCTTGTTAAAAACAAGGCAAGAGCTGCACCTGAAACAGTTCCTAAAAGGATAGAGGATAGTTTTCCCATGAGATTTCTCCTTTTTTATTTTTTGAAAAATTTACTTGCGACACGGAGTGCAGATAATCCAGCACCCGTCTTGAGTGTTTTTGAACCAGCTGATGAAGCTTTCTTGCTCAAGACACGCGCATG
Organism: Streptococcus sp. HMSC077D04; assembly: GCF_001808785.1. Taxonomy (GTDB): domain Bacteria; phylum Bacillota; class Bacilli; order Lactobacillales; family Streptococcaceae; genus Streptococcus; species Streptococcus mitis_BX. Next base: position 137,053 of record NZ_KV794510.1, read on the forward strand.
ATCATTGAGGTCTGAAACAGATAGAGATAAATCTGCAACAGCACTAAAGAGTGGATCAATCGTTGCTACCTTGACATTGATATCATCTGCCAAGACATTGACCTTAGACAGCAATTCATTGGTATGATGCAAGGTCACATCTACATCTGAAGTTAAGGTTTTAATCGTCTTCTCTGTTTCATCGATAACACGTCCAAGCTTTTGTACAGTAATGATTAAATACACTAAAAATACAATCAAAGCAAGGGCTACAAGAATATATGCAACTTCTAACATTTAATTTTCCTCCTCTGTAACATAGTAAGGGGCCTTCTTACGATTTTGATAAAGAATGATAAAAATACCCAATCCGATAAGAACAACTGAAAGCCATTGAGATACTCGAAGTCCAAAGAACATGAGGCTATCTGTCCGCATACCTTCGATGACCATGCGACCGAAACCATACCAAATCAAGTAGAAAGCAGTAATATGACCTCGTCTGAGGCTCTTCCATTTTCGTCTAAAAATCAGAATCAAGGCAAAGCCAAGTAGATTCCATAGAGATTCATAAAGGAAGGTCGGTTGACGGTAGCTCCCCTCAATATACATCTGGTCACGAATAAAGCCAGGTAGATAATCCAGATTATCCACTGCTGCACCATAAGCTTCTTGGTTAAAGAAATTACCCCAGCGGCCTAGACTTTGGGCAATCATGACGCTAGGTGCCGCAATATCTAGAAAATCCCAAGTATTGATGAGTTTACGATCAGCAAAAATGTAGAGTACAAGGGCACCGGTAATCAAACCACCGTAAATGGCCAAACCACCATTCCAAATGGCAAAAATTTCTCCCAAATTCTGACTATAGTAATCAAAACGGAAAATAACATAATAGAGACGAGCTCCTAAAATAGCCAATGGAAAGGCTATCAAGATAAAATCTAAAATATCATCTGGGATGATCTTCTTTCTAGGTGCTTCTTTCATGGTCAAATAAACCGCAAGAATCAAGCCTGTTACAATACACAAGGCATACCAACGAATGGCTAGAGGGCCTAGATGAATAGCAATTGGATCAAGCATTAGGCACCTCATTTTGAGCAATGAGATTTGTCAAGCGTTCTTCGAACAAACGTGTAGCATCAAAGCCCATTTCCTTAGCACGATAATTCATGGCAGCTGCCTCAATCACAACAGAGATATTACGACCTGTTTTCACTGGGATACGGATACGAGGAATAGCTACGCCAGAAATTTCAAGTTCCTCAGCATTGTTTCCAAGACGATCAAAAGTCTTATGTGTATCGTAATTTTCCAAGTAAACAGCCAACTGAACTTGTGAAGAATCTTTTACGGCACTCGCACCGTAGAGGCTCATGACATCGATAATCCCAACCCCACGAATTTCAATCAAGTGTTTCAAGATTTCAGCTGGTTCACCCCAAAGAGTAATCTCATCCTTGGCAAAAATATCAACACGGTCATCAGCTACCAAGCGGTGACCACGTTTGACAAGCTCCAGACCTGTCTCACTCTTACCGATGCCACTATCACCTTGAATCAAGACACCCATTCCATAGATATCCATCAAGACACCGTGCACACTGGTCCGTTCTGCTAAACGTGAATCCAGATAACTAGATAACTCTCCAGATAAACGACTTGTCGCTGTACGGCTGGTTAAGATGGCAATCTTACATTCTCTAGCTGCCTTTAACATTTCCTCCGGAACCACCAAACCACGAGCAACAATGACGGCAGGTGTCTCAGGTAGAAACATTTTTTTCAAGACTTGGTAACGGTTGTGAGAGGACATCGAAACGAGATAGGACCACTCCTTCATTCCCAAGAGCTGGATTCGCTCAGGCGTATAATAGTCAAAATAGCCCGTCATTTCAAGACCAGGTCGCGTAATGTCCGCGGTATTGATTTCCTTTTCAAGTAATTCTGGTTCGCCATAGACAATGTCTAGTCTAAGCTTTTCAATCACTTCTTTTACTAAAACCGACATCATTTCCTCCTTCAAATGAGTTCTTCTCTCTATTATATCAAATTGTAGGAGGATATTTGAGATTTTTGCAGGCTTTGTAGTATTTATTTAAAAGAAAAAGACTAGATTTCTCTAGCCTTTCATTTCTAATTAGAATTTTTTACGTTTACGAGCTGCTTCTGATTTACGTTTACGTTTTACAGAAGGTTTTTCATAGAATTCACGTTTGCGTGTTTCTTGAAGAGTACCAGCTTTAGTAACCGCACGTTTGAAACGACGAAGTGCGTCGTCAAGAGATTCATTCTTACGTACTACTGTTTTAGACATTTTTTTCACTCCCTTCAAGTTCAAGATCTATTCTATTTTACACGTAAAAGGAATAATTGTCAAGAAAAAATGCAAGTAAATTTTGATTATCTTCAATTTTAATCTTGTTGTTAATCTTGTTAAAATTGATTAACATTTATAGATGGAAATGATATAATAGTGACACATATTGATTAGCAAAAATTAGTATTATTTAGAAGTGAATCTATAACATGAAAAGAATCATAAAAATTTGCCCTGTGGTCAGTATTTTAGTTGTAATTTGTTTATTACTAGGAATTCTTACTACCTTTTTGGGAAGTGTAATGTATGACTTATTTGCATTTCATTCAAAGCCAATTTATTGTTGGCAATACTTTAGTGGTACATTTATGCATGGAAGTAAAGAAGCACCAGTATGGTTTATATGGTTTCATTTAGTTTTAAATACTTTAATGTTACTTCCTTTTGGTGGGCTATTGGAGTATAAAAGGGGATCAAAATATGTATTTTTAGTTTTTATTACTTCTATGGTAATATCTTCAATTGTATTCCATATATTAACACAGAATCAAGAAATTCAGGCATCGGGTATCTCTGCTATTGGCTATGCTTTTGTAACGGGTGGGGTGATGAGTATGTTTAGTATATGGAAAAATTTCAATTTAGGATTAAAACTATTTTATATCCTTTTAATCGTTCTATCTCTAACCATGCTTCTACCAAATATAACAGGCTGGATTTCAACCTTTCTTCACATGTCAGGAATTGCCAGTTATATCATGGTTTCCAGCATCAACAACTCTTGTGTTTGTGGTGAATAACAAGTATAACACAGAGGTGTTTTCTTATGCCTATAACTAGATTTCATTTGACAACAGTTTCCCTTGAAGATGTGATGTTCGGTCAGCTAAACCAAGGCTAGACTTAGCCTTGGCTAGCGAGCCTAATATCTTCAAGCCTATTATCAAATGAAATCAAGAGCTAACTATAAACTAGTTAAACCATTATATTTTTAGGAAGACTGGATGGCTAACTTCATTATAGAACTTTCATTTTTATATGAAATATCGACAACTGTTACGGGGATTTACAGAAAAATTTCTTTTAGCAGGATAGTGAACATTTGAAGTAAAAAACCACTCACTCCAAAGAGCAAGTGGTTTTTATACTTTTTATTTTTCAAGTAGGCTGAGCGCTTCAGCATCTGCAATAATCGTCACATCTGGGTGGTTTTTTAGGCTACTTGCTGGGAGATTCTCAGTCACTGGGCCAGACACTGTTCCGGCAATGGCTTCTGCTTTCGACTCACCGTAAGCAAAGAGAAGGATTGACTTGGCATCCAAGATATTTTTAATTCCCATTGAAATGGCTTGAGTTGGAACGTCTTCAATCTTGTCAAAGAAGCGAGCATTGGCTTCAATAGTAGACTGGTCAAGTTCTACTAGATGCGTTTGACTGTCAAATGGAGTACCAGGTTCATTAAATCCGATATGTCCATTGCGACCGATTCCCAAGATTTGGAGGTCAACTGGATGGTCAGCCAAAATTTGGTTGTAGCGTTCAACTTCAGCTTCAGCATTGTCCTTAACCCCACGAGGCAAGAAACTTTCTTTAAATGGTTTTTGGTTAAACAAGTTTTCTTGCATGAAGTAACGGTAAGACTGTGGATTGTCTCCATCAAGCCCTACATACTCATCAAGGTTGACACTGGTTAGATTTGAAAAATCAAGATCACTCTCAACAATTTCCTTGTAAAATTCAAGTGGGCTACTTCCTGTCGCAAGTCCTAGGGTTTGAGCTCCATTGGCTAATTTTTCCTTCAAAATCTCAAAAGCAACTTTTCCACCTTCGATTTGGTTTTCAACTTTAATAACTTTCATCTTTTCATCCTCCGTTTCAATCTATATTTATTATATGGTATAGACCAATTTTTGTCAAGTGAAAACGATTTAATTTCTAAAAAAAGAGCGACTATACTTGAAACATGTTATAATGGATAAGATTAGAACTTAGAAAGAATGAACAGATATATGAATACAGCTGATTTTGATTTCCACTTGCCTGAGGAATTGATTGCCCAAACGCCTCTTGAAAAACGGGACGCCTCTAAACTCCTCATCGTCAACCGTGAGACGGGAGAAATGCAGGATAAACACTTCCACTCTATTATTGATATGCTGGAACCTGGTGATGCCCTCGTTATGAACGACACCCGCGTCCTCCCTGCCCGCCTCTATGGTCAAAAAGAGGAGACAGGAGGCCATGTGGAACTTCTCCTGCTCAAAAATACTGCTGGAGACGAGTGGGAAGTTCTGGCAAAACCTGCCAAACGCCTCAAGGTCGGCACTCGCGTTAGCTTTGGTGATGGCCGTCTCAGCGCTGTTGTTACGGAAGAATTGACTCACGGGGGCCGCATTGTCCGCTTTGAATACCAAGGAATTTTCCTAGAAGTTTTGGAAAGTCTGGGAGAAATGCCGCTACCGCCTTATATCCACGAAAAACTGGATGACCGTGAACGCTATCAAACCGTTTATGCCAAGGAAAGTGGCTCTGCTGCAGCACCTACTGCTGGTCTTCACTTCACCAAAGAACTGCTGGCAGAAATCCAAGCTAAGGGTGTTCATCTAGTCTATCTGACGCTTCATGTCGGACTCGGAACCTTTAGACCCGTTTCAGTTGACAATCTGGACGAACACGAAATGCACTCAGAATTCTACCAACTTTCTGAGGAAGCTGCTGCCATCCTTCGCTCTGTTAAGGAAAATGGTGGTCGCGTCATCGCTGTCGGAACTACTTCTATCCGCACCTTGGAAACTATTGGTTCCAAGTTTGATGGGCAAATCCAAGCAGATTCTGGCTGGACCAATATCTTTATCAAACCTGGCTATGAATGGAAGGTTGTGGATGCCTTCTCAACCAACTTCCACTTACCAAAATCAACTCTGGTTATGTTGGTTTCTGCCTTTGCAGGCCGTGAATTAGTCTTAGATGCCTACCACCATGCCATCCAAGAACACTACCGCTTCTTCAGTTTTGGCGATGCCATGTTTATCTACTAATTTTCACAATCAAAAAGCGCATATTATCAAGATTTTATAATGCTTGATAATATGCGTTTTGTAATGGATAAAAAATGAAGTTAATTTATTCTAAAGCTCGGATCTTTCAAGCTCTGGACACTGGCATTGATCACCGCGCCGACAATTAAAATCTTAGCGATGAGAATAAACCAGAACATCATGACCACCACGACGACGGAACTGAAAAAACGCACGTCCACTAGGTGATTGACATAATTGTTGACATAGACTGAAAAGATATTGAGCAGTAAAGCCAGAGTCAGCATGACAAAGGCGCTACCTGGTAATACAGAGCGAATTCGTCGAACCGTAACATTAGGCAGGAAATAATAAAGCATAACCAAGATTGCAAAAATCAAGACATAGACCAAGGGGCCTGTCAGGTCTTGCAGATAATCAAAGAGAGGACTATCCGATTTCCAATAGCTTTTGATAAGGTTGAGAAGCATGCGGCCAAAGACACTCAAAAACAGAGCTAAAGCAAAGAGAATCTGCAAACCAAAACTGACAAACAAACTCATAAGCTGATGGGAAATCATTCCACGATTTTTTGCTACTCCGTAAGCTTTATTAAAGGCTTTCTGTAGGAAATTCATGGATTTTGAAAAGGTCCAGAGGGCTGACAAAACCGCAAAACTCAATAAGCCCGTTGACGGTTGGGTCAGCACTTCTGTGATAATCTTTGCCACCACATCATACATGGTTTCCGGCAAGAATTCATTGACAACCTTTAAAAAATTAGAAACTGGAATCCGAAAATAAGGGAGGATATTAACCACCACCAAAAGAAGTGGAAAAATCGAAATCAACCAATAGTAGGCTACTGCGACACTGGTCAACTCACTATCTGATGCTTGATAATAATGCAAAAAAGCTTTTAATAAAGGCTTATCTATCAGCTCTTTCCACCACTTCTTCATGTCACACTCCTTCACTTACAATCTTGATTAATTTCTTCTTACCAATTCCATCATATCATAAGGCAGGGTATTGGCAGCTTCCTTCAGAGAATAGTTCTCTAAGTTATTCACATTTTGTCGTAATTTTTTGGCATACTTGGTCGTAATCAATCGTTTTTCTTCGTATTCGAAAATCAACTTGCGCTCCAGATAATAGCCTCTCAGCATTTCATCGATATTGTTGGGCTTAACGCGATTGATAACCCGTTCAACAAAGGCACCACTAGTGATAATAGCTGTTTCACGGAGACGAGAATCCTGCATGAAACTGATTAAAGAACTCTTGTAAACCCCTTTTAGATTCTCCAAACTTTCGATAATCATCTCTGTATTTTCTAGATAGAGCTCTGCAATTTGGTCATAGTCAAGGGCTCTGAGTTTCTGTGATTCTTCATTTTTCCAACTGCGAAAGGTCTTACCTAAGGTAAAGACTTCATGAAGGAGAAAACGTAAAATTCGCAAGGAAACAAGGAAATAATAGGTCAATCGTGAAGCAAACTTGCGATTGATACTTTGTTCCATGTTTTTCAAATAACGTTGGTAAACCCGATAAGCACGCTCACTCATCTTGCCTTCTTCGTAGGCCTGTTCTAGACCATCACTTTCAATACTGAGGATGAGAAGTTTCAAGGCCTCCCAGTCTTCTTGAGCCCCCTTATTTTCTTGACTCAGGATGAGATTCTCAATACGTCCATGATAATTGTCAATAGCCGCATAGAGGGGAAGTTTATTTCTAGTGTCTTCCAACTCTTTTTCCAACTCTATCGTTACTTCATTCAAAATGGCGATATGCATGAGATAGTCCCTGCTTTCTTCCTGTTCATCAGAAAGATGAGGCAAGACCACGAGGCCTGTTAAAAAGCTTACAAGCGTCACACCTGCGACAAGGAAAAGCAAGAGAGGATACTCCTGTTCTAGATTACTTGGTATCAGAAGGATCGTAGCAATCGACACGGTTCCCTTAACACCTGAGAAGGTCAAGAGAAGCATGTCCTTCATATACTTATTTAGCTTTTTCTTGAGACGTCTAGTCCTATAGGCATAATAGCCATAAATCATGACAAAACGAATAGCAAAGAGGACAAAGGTAAGGACTATAAGAGATACCAATAACAGTAAGGGATTATTGATTGGATTGGTCAAGATAGGCTCTGCTATCATTTCCAACTCCATCCCTAAAATCACAAAGACAGAACCGTTCAGCATAAAATTCACTGTATGCCAAACCGTCTCGGTCACCGTATCCACTTGGGCTTCAAGGAGCGTAATTTTCTTAAAACGACTTGCCTTTAAAATCCCAGCAACTACAACGGCAATAATCCCTGAAACGTGGACTTCTTCTGCCAGGAAGAAGGTTACCAGAGGTAAACTCAATTCTAATAAAAGTTCGCTGGCAATATCCGTTGCTCGTACACTAAGTAAGAAACTATGGAGGAAACGGTTGGTCATGGCTGTTAAAAATCCAATCAAAAAACCGCCTAGGATTGAAAAGATGAGCGAACTACTCGCTTGTCCAAGAGAAAAGGCTCCAGTTGTCCAAGCTGTCAAAGCTACCTGAAAGGCCACCAAGCCAGATGCGTCATTCAAGAGTCCTTCACCCTTAAGAATATTGGACACGCGCTTAGGAAAGCTAAAGCGCTCAGAAAGAGAGGCAAAGGCCACCAAATCCGTTGGTCCAAGGGCCGCTCCAACAGCCAAGCAAGCTGCCAAAGGAATACTAAGCCAAAGAAGATGGGCCAAGCCTCCCAAACTCAAGGTCGAGATGAAAATCACTGGAAATATGAGATAAACAATGATTCGCCAGTGTTTTAAAATAGCTGTAATGTCCGCTTCTTCCGACTCTCTGAAAAGCAAGGGCCCGATAACCAGTGCCAAAAACAACTCCGTATTGAGGTGAAAATCAGTATTGGGTAAAAAGAGACCAATCACAATTCCCAAAAGAATTTGCACCAAAGGGAGAGGCAAAAAGGGCAAGAGCTTATTGGTTGTACTTGAGACAATCAAGACCAGTAAAAATAGGATGAGGTAAATCAGTAATTCCACGCACGTCCTCCTTAATCTTTTTTACAACAGGATTCAAATATCTCCTTCTGCTCTCTGATTTTTTGGTCAATCTTGGAACAATCCTTGTGCTCAATTTTTCTCTGGCACCGTTCCATTTCAAGAGCAACTAATTTTTTCTTGATTTTAAGCATTTTTTTGCTCATATGCGCTTGGTCTAACACACCTACTGCTCGTTCGTGGTGGGTTGATTCAACAAAATTCTGGCGCATGGCATCCAGCTTTTCACGTAGGTATTGTTTATCCATGTCTATATCTCTCTAATTTTTCAATCATCACTAAAAATGGCGGGTTGTTGACTTGGTTTAAAGTTCTGTAAATGGCAGCTGTGTACTCTTGTTGGTTCAACTGACTGACAAAATCCAAGACAGCATCCCTCTCGAGGTCGCCTCCTTCATGACCATAGTAGATCATGATAGCAATCCGTCCCCCTTTGACAAGCAAATGACACAGCTTTTCTAATGCTTCAATCGTTGTCTGAGGTCTGGTGATGACAGACTTATCAGCTGACGGCAGATAGCCCAGATTGAAAATTCCTGCCTTGGCTTCTGTTACAAACTGGTCCAGTGTCTCATGACCTTGCAAGATTAACTGGGCATTTGTCATTCCAGCTTGGTCCAAACGCTCTTGGGTCTTTTCCAAGGCTTGCTCCTGAATATCAAAAGCATAGACTTGCTTAGCTAGCTTGGCTAAAAAAAGCGTGTCATGACCATTTCCCATAGTCGCATCCACTACGATATCCTCTTTTGTCACTACCTCAGCCAAAAAATCATGTGCCATTTCAAGTGGTCTTTTCATTTTCAAACTCCTGTTTTACAGCCTTGCATCCTTGAACACTTCCACGACGTCGCATTTCAGTTTCAATAGCATTTAGCACTTCCCATTTATTGAGGCTCCACATAGGACCAATCAGCATATCCCTAGGTGCATCTCCTGTGATTCGATGGATGACAATATGTTTGGGAATGATTTCCAATTGGTCGCAGATAACCTTTACATATTCGTCCTGGCTCATGAGTTGTAAACGTCCCTCGTGGTAATCTCGTTGCATACGAGTATTTGTCATAAGGTGAAGCAAATGCAGTTTAATTCCTTGAATATCATTATCGGTGACACAGCGGCGAACATTTTCAATCATCATCTCATGGGTTTCACCAGGCAAGCCATTGATCAAATGAGAAACAATCTCAATCTTGGGATACTTTCTCAAACGCTTGACCGTTTCCACGTACAACTCATAGGAATGGGCACGGTTAATCAGATCAGAGGTTGCTTCATAAGTGGTCTGCAAGCCCAATTCAACCGTCACATGCATGCGTTCCGACAACTCAGCCAAATACTCAATAGTTTCGTCTGGTAAACAGTCTGGGCGCGTTCCGATATTGATGCCTACTACACCTGGCTCGTTGATAGCCTGCTCATAGCGCTCTCGAATCACTTCCACCTTTTCATGGGTGTTGGTAAAATTTTGAAAATAAACCAGATACTTCTGCACATCTGGCCACTTACGGTGCATAAAGTCAATTTCCTTATAAAATTGCTCACGGATAGGCGCATCCGGTGCGACAATAGCATCTCCAGAACCTGAAACCGTACAAAAAGTACAGCCTCCATGAGCCACAGTTCCATCACGATTGGGACAGTCAAATCCCGCGTCAATAGGGACTTTAAAGGTCTTTTCTCCAAAGAGTTTTCGATAATAATCATTCAAGGTGTTATAAGATTTCATAATTTTCATTATAACAAAAAACACCCACAATCTCAAAAGCCTGACTTTCCTATAAATTCCTCTGTTTCTCGTTTCCATTAGCGATTTTTTATGATACAATATGGATATGATTTTAATGAAATTAGCATCTATTTTATTATTGATACTGACCTTAGTAGTCTGCATTATCATAACCAAACTTTTTAGATTAAAAAAACTAGGACGAAACTTTGCGGATTTGGCTTTTCCAGTCTTGGTATTTGAGTATTACTTGATTACAGCTAAAACCTTTACCCATAATTTCCTCCCTAGACTAGGCCTAGCCCTCTCACTCCTAGCCATTATTCTCGTTTTTTTCTTCCTTTTGAAAAAACGCAGCTTTTACTATCCTAAATTCATCAAATTCTTCTGGCGTGCAGGATTCTTATTAACCCTTGTTATGTATATCGAGATGATTGTTGAATTGTTCTTAATGAAATAATCGAATCCCTAAACATTTTCTAGGGATTTTTGCTTTCTCTACAAAATAGGATAGACAGTAACACTATACAACTTTATACAAAGAAAATCCCTTAGAAGCTTGCATTCTAAGGGATTAATCTTCTATATAAGACAAGAGCTTCTCACTAGTCTTTAATGATAAAGAAGGTATCAAAATTTCTAATCTTCTTTTTTACCTTTAGTGGCTACTAATCCTGCACTCAAACCGAGAAGAGCTAAGCCTGCTGCTACTGCTGCTTGGCTTGCCGCACTTCCTGTATTTGGTAACTGCGCTTTGTTAATTTGACTAGATTCACTTGAAGCGATTGGTTTTGTAGCTGCTTTTTCTGACACTTGTGGTTTTTTAGCTTCTTGAGCTACTGGTTTGGTTGTTTCGCCAGCTGTACCGACTTCTATGATGCGATCTTGAGCCATAACTTTATCATAGCTATCCTTTTCAGTTCGCTTACCATTTTCAACCTCAATCAAGTGAACACGGACACCTTTTCGACCTTCTTGGAGGACACGAGTTTGACCTACTGGAAGCTTGTCATTCTTTTGTTCCTGAACCTTGAAATCGATTGTTTCTTCTTCAATTACAAGTTCTGGTCTGTTAAGCACAAGATTCTTAACTTCGTCCTCTGGTAGAGAAGTACCTGGGTTAGTTCCAACTTCTAGGATACGATCTTGAGCAACAACTTTATCATAAGTTTCTTTAAGTTGGCGTTTTCCATTTTCCACTTCGATCAAGCGAACACGGACACCTTGTTTTCCTTCTTGGAGGACACGGGTTTCACCTAGATACAACTTATCAGACTTACGCTCCTGAACCTTGAAGTCGATGCTTTCTTCTTCGACTACAAGCTCTGGGCTATGAAGCACAAGATTTTTCACTTCGTCTTCTGGAAGAGAGGTGCCTGGTTTGGTTCCAACTTCCACGATACGATCTTGTGCAGCAACTTTATCGTAAGTTTCTTTAAGCTGACGTTTTCCATTTTCTACTTCAATCAAGCGAACACGGACACCTTGTTTTCCTTC
>NZ_KV794510.1:148759-164805 GCF_001808785.1 Streptococcus sp. HMSC077D04
TTCTGGAAGAGAGGTGCCTGGTTTGGTTCCAAGCAAGACAATGCGGTCTGTTGATGCCTCTACCACTTCATGGAGTTTTTCTACCTTACTTCCATCAGGATTAATGCTTGTAAAGATACGTTCTCTTCCAACTTTTCCTTCTTGTTCTACACGAGTTTCACCTAGATACAGCGTAGAATCCTTTTTCTCAACTGTCTTGTAGGCCAAATCTTTTTCAACAAATTCGAGTTTTGGAAGTTCTTCTTGTACAGCAGCAACTGTTTTCTCAGAAACTGGTTTTTCCTTGATCAACTGGATACGGTATTCCTTAACTTGTTTTCCACTTTCTGAAACGAGGCGAACAAGTACTGGAAGGCTATCATCGCCACTATCTACAACTGTTGAAACTACTTGATTGGTTTCTTCAACTGAGACTTTTGGACGTTGACCTTTATAGGTGATTTGATAATCTTGACGATTTTCAGCGAAATCAGCAAGTTCTTTTCCATCTACAAGAATCTTCGATTGAGTGCTTTCTTGAGGAAATTCGCTTGGTGCAAGGAAGGTCATCTCAATCATCGCAACACCACTCTTATCTGCTTTACGCTCCATACGCCATCTCATGGCTTTGGCTTTAACAGCTTTAAATGTTACGTTTATTTCATCACCAGCTTCAATGTCTTTATCCGCACGATAAGGAACAGCTTCCCAATTTTCTGGGTTGTTGAATGGATGGCCTGATTCGTATGCTTGGTAGTTTGAATAGTAGGTAGGCACTTCAAAGTCTGGACCGACATAACGTTCCAAAACAAGTTTAGATGGTGCATCTGTACCACTATCTGCAAAGAAGTGAAGTTTGGCTTGCGCAACAGTCCGCTCTACAATCTTACCATTTTCACGGAAGATCACACCTGCTGATACTTCTGGATTAGAAGATGGCGTTGGAGACCAGTTTGTCCAACGACGATTTTCAGAGTGATCTCTATCATTGATATAGTCCACACGGTCATGAGAACTGTCGTCAATATCATTAGTTGCTGAAGCAAAGGCCTGGTTACTGTTTTCATCATAGTTAGGGTTATCTGAAAGAGCCTCACCAAGTTTGTCTGTCACTCGTACAGTGAATTCAGCAGTAAGATTGCTACCAAGGACACGACCTCGAACAGTAAATTGACCTGCTTTTGTCAGATTTTCTGCTGGAGCTTCTTCCCATTCAACTGTCAGGTCTTTTGTTTCGTAACCGTCTTTACCTGTAAAGTAAACCGGAACCTTAGTCGGCAATTCAAGTGGTTGCCCTAGTTGCAACAAGCGAGCTTGTTTAACCGCAGCAACTGGTTTACGAGAAAGTAAGTCTTTATCCTTAGTGAAGTGCAGACGGTATTCGCCTAAGATGTCGCCATTTTCAGCTTTCGCGATGACACGAACTGGCTCACCTTCACGAACACTTGGAACAACAGTCGCTAGACCATTGTTGCTAACACTTGCTGTGACTGCCGGAACTTTTCCATCTACAGACTCAAGGTAGTAGTCTGTCAAATCAGGGTTGAAGTTTGCTAAGTCTTTGCCGTCAACTTGGATTCTTGTTTGTCCTTGTTTGGCTGCCGCAACTTGTTTCGCAAAGATTTGTACTTCTGTGATAGACGTTCCACGCTTGTTATCTGCTTTAACCATGCGAATACGAACAGCATAAGTTTCAACTTTATCAAAGCTAAAGTGATTCATTTCTCCAGCCTTGAGTTGTTCTGGAGCTTTTAGATTAGTCACTTGTTTCCAATTAGCTGGATCGTTAAATACATGGTCTTCATTGGCTACAAAGCTAGGGTTTTTAGGAGCTGTTGGAACAGTCTTACCAACATAATACTCAATCACATAAGACTTCGGTGCACCAACTCCATGGTCTTCGTGGAATCCGACACTTAGATTATCAACGGAGCGTTTGCTCAAGATACCGGAATCTCCAAACAGAACACCGACTGAAGCTTCTGGATTACTACGATTCCAGTTTGTCCAACGATTGGCTGGTCGGTCATTAAAGGAAATCAATTTATCGTTGACATTTGAAACAGGGTCGGTTGGATTTGAATCTGAAGCAAAGGCAAGTGGCAATTCTGAACCGGTCCATTGGTCAGAAATGTTTGCACCTTGCTCAGTTTGAGCAGATACGCGAACATGAAGTTTAGTTGTTAATTGAGTACCTTCTAAGCGACCATTAACTGTAAAGACACCTTCCTTAGCGTATTGCTCTGGACGAATCGCATCCCATGCAACCTTAGCTGATGAAACGTGACCATTTGAATCATATGTACGAACGCTTTCTGGTAATTGTGGTGCTTCTGCGATTGGAGTTGTCACACTAACTTCTTCAACTGAAACGATGCCTTCTACAGATACTTTAGCACGCGCTTCCAGGTCAATTCCTTCAACTTTACCTAACACTTCAAAGCTTTGATAGTGGTCTAGTTTTTCTCTCGGAATAGCTTGCCAAGTGACTTTGTGAGCTTTAGGGAAACCTTTGTCATACTCAACCGTTACTGTTGACGGAAGAGTAGGTTCTTGGTGTAAATCTGTCACTACATTTACAGGACGGATGGATTGCGCAATCTTCTTCTCAGTATTTGCTTGTATAGTGAGATTGATTTGACCTGTAGCACCCTCATATTCAGCTTTCAGAGTAAGTGCTCCTGATTTATGCAACTCAAGCATTCCTTTTCGGACTGCAACTTCCCCTTCACCACTTGTAGAGAAGCTCACCTTATCAGCTGGTAATACAGCTTGCGTTCCATCTTGATAATGAGCTCGAACCGACAAGTTGACTGTTTGGTCTTCTTTGAGACCGTCAGCTTGTTCCACTTGCAAGCTCAAGTGAGCAATTTTTGGTGCTTCTTCTAGGAATTGAATTGCATAGGTTTGAAGAGGGCCACCATCTTTAGACTGAACAAAGATGCTCGCACGCATGCCGTTTGCTGCGCTTGCTTGAAGAACTGTAACATCAGCATTTTCAGCACTTGCTGTGACTTCTGGCAATTGGGCACCATAAGCAAGAGTGCGGTATTGCATTGGTTGTTGACTAGTAAGCCCTGTTACTGCCTCACCGCCAACAGTAACAGTTGGCACTACAGGTGCTGCAGCTTTTCCTTCTTCTACCACAAGGGTTGCATGAATAGTTTCTCCAGCTAACTGACCAGTCATTTGAATACGTGATCCAGCTACTGAAAGTTTGGCTTTATCTGCTTCCGCAATCTCCCAGCTATCTACTTCATACTCTTGTACACTTCCATCGGTTACTAGTATTGACACATATTTATCTACAGTATTCAAGTCTGCTCCTGGAGCAACACGTTTAACTGTTGGTAATTCTTTCGCAATTGCTAGAACCTCGACACGAGCCTCTACCTCACGTCCATTTGCTGTACCTTTAGCAGTCACAACTCCTGCTTGACTAACATCGACTTGAGACCAAGTTACTGGAAGTTTTTCACGACTACCATCGCTGTATACAAAACCTACTGTTTTCGGCATTTTTGGATCTTTACCGATTAATGTACGAACTCTTGCTACTTCTGTCCCCAAAACAGTCTTTTCTTGTCCTTCTTTTTTACCAGTAAAGACAGTTACTTGACTAGATTTCAAGAGATCTGAATGGGCTGTCAGCGTGAATTTACCTGCTTGTTCAGTTGATTTGACAATGGCAACACCTTTACCATTAAATGCTTTACGAATCCAAGAACCATCTGCTTGCGCCTTATAGCGTTCACGGCTGGCTTGTTCCCCGTTATCGACACCGACAAGTTGGCCTTGTCCGTGTAATTGGAAGCGAACCAGATTATTGGCAGTTGGTACTACATTCCCTTGGCTATCAACGATTTCGTAGTAGATGTATGTCAAGTCTTTTCCATCTGCTGCGATTGCATGATCTTCTTTGATAAGACGAACAGCCGCTGGCTTACCAGCAGTCGTAATCTTATCTCGAGCAATTTCCTTGCCAGATTCATCACGAGCAATTGCTTCCAAGGTACCTGGTTGATAAGCAACTTTCCATTCAAGATAAAGTTCATTAGCATTAGCACCTTCTTGGTAAGTTCGTCCATCACTAGTTTGTTTTTTGTTGAAAGTCTTAAGACCAAGAGATTTTCCATTCAAGAACAATTCTACACTTGCAGCATTAGAATAAGCACGTACAGGGATTTTATTTTCCGCGTCTGCTACATTGTCTATCAACTCTTTGTTTTCCCAGTTCCAGTGAGGAAGAAGGTGAACCATTGGTTTTTTCTTTGCAGAAACCCATTGACTTTGGTAAAGATAAAAGTCGTTTTTTGGAATACCTGCAGTATCTACGATACCAAAATAAGAGCTTTTAACCGGCGTGTTGTTTTGGTTGTGCCATGGAGTTGGTTCACCGATATAGTCCGTACCTGTCCAAATGAATTGACCAGCATAGCCAGCATTATCACGATCAAAGGTCCATGAAGCAGTTGCCGTTTTACCCCAACCAACACGGTCATTTCCATAATCTGACTGTTCATAGTTACGCCATGACTGATTACTTTGTACCCACTCACGCTCTGGGTGGAAGTAACTTCCTCTTGTACGCGTTGCTGAAGATGTTTCTGACCCATAAATCAACCATTTTGGATGCTTAGCTCGAAGGGCTTTGTAATTATCTTCAGAGTAGTTAAATCCAACAGCATCCAATTCATCAGCAATTTTTTCATGCCCACCGCTACCATTACCGAAACGGAACTTATCTGCTCCCATGGTAACATAACGAGTCTTATCAACATCCTTGATAACTTTGACTAGACGTTTAACAGTCGCTAGAGAATGGGGATCCCCATTTGCTTCACCGATTTCATTTCCGATTGACCACATAAAAACAGCAGGATTATTTTTGTCTCTCTCTACCATAGTACGTAGATCGTAGTCGGACCATTTTTCACCTTTTTTAGCCTCAGGATGGGTAGCATCTTTTTCAAAGAAACGTCCATAGTCATAAGGTTTCTTTCCGCCATACCAAGTATCAAAGGCCTCTTCTTGAACAAGTAAGCCAAGTTCAGCTGCAATCTGTAAAGTCTGAGGACTTGCTGGGTTGTGAGTCGTACGAATCGAATTCACTCCCATTTCCTTCATCTGTTTCAGTCTACGGTACTCAGCCTTGTAGTTTTCTTCTGCTCCAAGCGCTCCGTGGTCATGGTGCAAGGAAACTCCATGGAATTTAATGCGTTCACCATTCAAAGAGAAGCCCTCATTTGGAGTCCAGTTATAATATCGGTAACCAAACAGATCTTTCTTAGCATCAACTAATTGACCGTCCCGGTAAACACGTGTAACTAATTCATACAAGGCCGGTTTGTCATTTAAAACCGTCCAGAGTTTTGGTCTTTCAACTTCTAAAATCGCATCAAGACTAGTTACTTCATGTGCTTTCAAGGTACGGCTCTCTGTACGTACTAGACCTGTCACAGCCTGACCACCACGTTCAACGATTTGATATTCTGCTACAAGTTGATGGTCTTTGTCGTCCGTATTGATAATTTTGCTGGTCACATGAGTTTCAACCTTGCCGTGTTGCTGTTGTTCAAGTTTTGGCGTTAAGATGGTTGTCCCATTTTTCTCAACATGCACCTTATCTGTCACTTGTAAAGTCACATCACGGTAAATACCGCTACCTGAATACCAACGGCTACTTGGCTGTTTGTTGACTGCATGAACAGCAATTACATTCTCACGTCCATCTTTGTTCAAATAGTTAGTGATATCATATGAAAATTGATTATAACCATTTGGGTAATGACCTACTAACTGACCATTGACATAAACTTGAGAATCCATGTAGACGCCATCAAAAGTGAGGCGAACATTTTTCTTGAGATCTTTTTCATCTAGTTTGAAAGTCTTGCGATACCAAGCTTCCCCACCGTTAAGCTGTCCACCTTCATTTTGTGCAGGAGATTCATGATCAAAATCGTTAAAGATACTCCAGTCATGCGGTAAATCTAATTTTTTCCACGTAGATACATCTGCATCCGGTTTAATGGCTTCCTTAGAATTTGCATTGAGTTTAAAGTGCCAATTTTGGTTAAAATTCACTTTTCTGTCTTCAATCATTTGGTTGACTTCTTCATTTGTCACAGCTTTAACATCTTCCTTGAGCGGTTTTTCTTGACTTGAAGCTTGTGATTCTATCTTTGGAGCTTTTTCTTCAGATTTTGAAGATGCTTTTTCCTCTTTTGGAGTCACTGCTTCATCTTCTTTCTTCTCAGATGAAATAGACTCAGTGGCACTAGGTTGTTTTTGTGCTGCACTTTCGACTACATTTTTAGTTTCCAAAGCTTGATCAAGCTTTTCTTCTACTATAGGATTTTCCTCTTTAGGTTTCTCAGCAGTATGAGTAATAGGTGTTTCATCCGCATTAACTACAGATTCTCCAGCTATATTTCCTGCGAATAAAACTGCACAAGTTCCAATCATTACTGAGCAAGCTCCTACAGCAAATTTACGAATGCTATAGACTCTTTTCCGATTCCAATGGCTTTTTTCCATAAGGTCCTCCTTTTAGTAATCGCTTTCATTTTTATGTAAGCGCATACTTTTAATAGTCTTTTACCCTTATTTTATTAAATAATATAGGAATTTTCAATACTTTAGCATATGAAATGATATTTTTGATAGTTTTTTCTAAAATTTGTAGAAGAATTAAAAAACTGAATGTAGTTTTAAAAGAAAAAACACTTATTACCCTTTAAATTAAAAGAAGTAAAAAAGTCCCTTTAAAAGGAACTTCTTCTATTTATAATTAAAAGTCTCCCCTGCCAGCTTATCAGCTAGCTTTGGAAAGAGGGTATAAAACTTATGGGCTAGGTTCAACAACATTGGTAGATTGAGTTCTCGTTTGTTTTTTCCTATAATCTTAACAATTTTTTTAGCCACTGCATCTGCTTCCAGCAGGAAGCGTTCAACCGACTTGAGATAGCTTCCATCTGGGTCGGCCTGGTCGAAAAATCCTGTACGGATTGGTCCTGGATTGACAGTCGTTACGTAAATACCATAAGGCATCAGTTCGAGGCGTAAGGCATTTGAAAAACCAATAGCCGCAAACTTGGTAGCTGAGTAGAGACTGGACTTGCCAGTAGCGATCAAACCTGCCATGCTAACAATATTGATGATATGGCCTTTTCGACTTTCCTTCATTCTTGCCGCAATGCGACGAGATAGATTCATTAGGGCAAAGGTATTGACCTCGAACATCTGATGAATATCTTGGTCGGAAACCTGGTCAAATTCCTCAAAGATCCCGTAACCAGCGTTATTAATCAAAACATCAATCTTGCCATAGCGGAGATAGAGGTCTGCTACCAGAGTTTCTAAGGCTGAGTCATCGGTAATATCGATTTCAATCCATTCTGCATGGGGATGATTTCCGTAGAGTTGGGCTAATTTTTCCTTATTTCTACCAAGCAAGATGAGTTGGTCATTTGGCAAGAGTTTGACCATTTCTTGGGCTAGGCCACCGCTAGCACCGGTAATGAGAATAGTAGGCATACTTATCCTTTCCCAATCTTTTAGATTTCCACTTCTTCTAAGTCTTTGACCACATGGACATTTTCAAAAACACTAGCCGCATCTTTTTTGAGCTTGCTGATATCTTTTGAGAGGAAACGGGCACTGATATGGTTGAGCAGGAGGCGTTTGGCACCTGCTTCTAGTGCCACCTGCGCTGCCTGCATGTTGGTTGAGTGGCCGTGATTACGAGCAATTTTTTCATCGCCCTTGCCATAAGTGGATTCATGGACAAGGACATCGGCATTGACAGCCAGACGCACACTGGCATTGGTTTTTCTGGTATCGCCTAGAATGGTAATAATCTTACCAGGACGTGGCGCTGAGATATAGTCTGCTGCCTTGATTTCAGTTCCGTCTTCCAAAACAACATCCTGGCCGTTTTTGATTTTCCCAAAAAGTGGGCCAAATGGGACACCAGCTGCCTTGAGTTTTTCAGCATCCAGCGTTCCTTCCAAGTCCTTTTGCATGACACGGTAACCAACACAGAAAATAGTGTGGTCCAGCTCTTCTGCATAGACAGTGAATTTATCGGTCTCAAGGATTTTTCCTAAAGAATCTTGGTCAAATTCATGAAAATGAATGCGATAAGGCAGACGCGAACCTGACACACGAAGGCTGGTTAAGACAAAGGACTTGATCCCTTGCGGTCCATAGATTTCCAAATCTGTCTGCTCTTCATTGGCCTGAAAGGCACGGCTAGAAAGGAAACCTGGCAGGCCAAAAATGTGGTCTCCATGCAGGTGGGTAATAAAGATTTTGCTGACCTTACGTGGTCGAATTGTGGTTTCAAGAATGCGATTTTGCGTACCTTCTCCACAGTCAAAGAGCCAGACTTCGTTAATCTCGTCCAAGAGTTTTAGGGCGAGACTGGAAACGTTGCGGGCTTTAGAGGGCTGACCTGCCCCCGTTCCTAAAAATTGAATATCCATTCGATACTTTCTAATTAATCAAAATATAACATGGCTGTGCGGTTTTCCGATCGGAAATAGCGCTTGCCAGAAAAAGCTCTAGCTTCTTGTAATACATCCTCTTGGCTGTAGCCTTTGAGACGCTTGCGACCGTCAGCCAAGATTTCCAAATCAGTCAAAGCTGTGAGACTCTCCATGCTAACAACTTCCTCATCTCCAACAGCTTTCATGTAAATCTTACCAGCCTCCTCAAAGACTAGCTGATGAGGGAAAATTTGTGCAATTTCAAAGAGCAAATCATCCGAAATCTTCTCCTCATTTTCAGAGAAAATTCGACCCAGACCCTCACTCTCATAACAAAAACCAAAGGATTTGCCAGATAGGTTAAGACGAATAAAAGGCTTGTTTTCTATGGTGAAACTTGGCTCAACGTTGTAAAGATTCAGTTCCTGACTGAGTTCCGCAAAATAATCCGTCGCTGCTTCAGGACTCTTTTTCTGGTAGAGTTCTGCAAAGTAGGCATTAACGACACTTGGCGGAGGTGTGATCAGTGCCAACTGCTCTTGCTCTGTTCTACCAGCTAGAAGCTGATCCAGATAGACCTTGTCCAGACTTGTATAGCCCCCATATTTTAGAGCCAACGTTTTAATATCAGTCATAAAATTCCTCTAACCTCCATTTATTTTTCTCGGAAATGTAGCCTGTAATGACTTCCCCATCATCTTGATAATCACGTTCTTCAAGAATCGCCACACTTTCTAAATCATGAATCTTGTAGGACTTTGAAAAAGGCACGCGCAGGGTAAAAGATTCAAAAATATCCTTGATTTTCTCTAAAAATAGTGCCTGCAAATTTTCACGACTATCCTCAGACTTAGCAGAAATGAGCGCATAGGGCGTTTGGGTCGGCGTAAAATTCTCCACCAAATCCGCTTTATTATAAAGGGTCAGGCGAGGAATATCTTCCATATCCAAATCTTTCATGATGGACAGGACTGTTTTTTCATGCTCCTCGTGGTAAGGATTGCTGGAATCAATGACATGCACTAAAAGATCAACATGCTTGCTTTCTTCCAAGGTTGACTTAAAACTGGATACCAACTCTGTCGGCAAATCTTGGATAAAGCCCACGGTATCTGTCAAAGTTACTTGGAGATTGCCTCCTAGATGAATACTCTTAGTTGTAGCATCCAGAGTCGCAAAGAGCTCGTCTGCCTCGTACTGAGTCTTACTGGTCAAGGTGTTCATGATCGTTGACTTCCCAGCATTAGTATAGCCAATCAAACCAATCTTAAAGGTGCTAGACTCCAGACGTTTTTCTCTGACAGTCGCCCGATTTTTCTCAACAACCTTGAGCTGACGCTCGATATCCGTGATTTGATTGCGAACACTACGACGGTTCAGCTCCAGCTGGCTTTCACCAGGTCCACGGGAACCAATTCCCCCTGCCTGACGGCTGAGCATAATACCTTGGCCGACTAGACGAGGTAGGAGGTACTTAAGCTGAGCTAGGTGGACTTGAAGTTTCCCTTCATGGCTTCGAGCCCGCATGGCAAAGATATCCAAAATCAACTGCATACGGTCAATGACCTTGACACCCAGAACTTCTTCTAGATTAACATTTTGCCTTGGTGTCAGACGGTTGTTGACGATGACAGTGGTAATTTCTTCTGCATCCACCATAAGCGCAATCTCTTCCAACTTACCAGAGCCGACGAAGGTCTTGGAATCATACTTTTCACGTTTTTGTCTATAGCTATCTACAACGACTGCCCCAGCTGTCTTAGCTAGACTGGCCAATTCTTCCATGGAGAGGTCAAAATTGTCCATGCCCTGCAATTCCACACCAATGAGCAGGACTCGCTCCTCTTTTTTTTCCGTATCAATCATCTAAAAACTCCTCTATCTGGCTTAAAATGCGGTCTTGCACACCAGACTCTCCAATCTGATAAAAGGTGACCTGCATGCGATTACGGAACCAAGTTAGCTGACGCTTAGCAAAACGACGAGTCGCCTGTTTGAGAATCTCACTGGCTTCCTCCAAGGTCTGCTCTCCACGGAAGTAAGGAAAGAGTTCCTTGTAGCCAATGCCTTTAGCAGCCTGCACATCAGGGTAATGGTCAAAAAGCCACTTGCCCTCATCCAAAAGTCCAGCCTCAAACATCAGATCCACACGGCGGTTAATGCGCTCGTAAAGCTGACTACGTTCATCATCTAAGCAGATAATCAGCGGTTCATATAGACTCTCTTGATTTTCCAAATCTTGACCAAAATGGGCAATTTCCAAGGCACGCATAGCACGACGACGATTAAACTGGGGAATCTCAAGGCCAGCTTGCTCCACCAGATGGGCTAATTCCTCATCTGTATAAGGCTCCAAACTAGCCCGATAAGTCAAAATCTCCTCATGAGGTGTCTCCCCACCTAAATGGTAGCCTTCTAACAAGCTCTGGATATACAGTCCAGTCCCACCAGCGATAATGGCCAGCTTTCCACGACTGTGAATATCCTCAATAGCCATCTTAGCTTCTGAAACAAAATCAAAAGCCGAGTAAGACTCGGTTACCTCTCTAACATCGATTAAATGATGGGGAACAGCTGCCTGCTCTTCTGGACTAGCCTTTGCCGTCCCAATATCTAGACCTCGATAAACCTGCTGACTATCGCCACTAACCACTTCGCCATTAAAACGCTTTGCAACTTCAATGGCTAGAGCTGTCTTTCCAACTGCAGTCGGTCCAACAATCACAATTATTTTTGTTTTCATCTTTTTTCCTTGAAAAATTCCCATTTTTTCGTTACTATTATTATAACACAAAAAGGTCAGTCAGAAAAATGTGACCTCTTGAGGAGGCTGGCTGATTGAGAATTTAAAGGAGGAAGACTCATGGCTAAAGGATTCGCTAAAGGTCTTGTAACAGGTGTCGCAGGAACTGTCGCTGCAGTTGCAGGTGCAGTATACGCATTCAAAAAGAAAGTGATTGAACCAGAAGAGCAAAAAGCAGCTTTCATCGAAGAAAATCGTAAAAAAGCAGCTCGCCGCCGCGTATCACGTTAAGAAACAAAAGAAGTTGGGATTCATTATCTCAACTTCTTTTTCTATTCTTTTAAATAGCTAGGTCAAACTTCAACTGCGGCTTGACAGGGTCATAATCCACCAACTCAAAATCCTCTGCTTTAATATCAAAGAAATTGGTCTTATCTGGCACATTTAAAACCAAACGTGGTTGGCAGTTTGACGGTTCACGACGAAGCAATTCCTGAGCTTGTTCAAATTGATTGTCATAGATATGGAGGTTGTTGATAAAGTAGAAGAACTTCCCAACCTTCCAGCCGAAATGTTTGGCAATCATCATTTGAAGAGCCACATACTGCATAGCATTGATGTGGTGGGCCACCAGCATATCATTCGATCGTTGCGTCAAGGTCGCATCCAGATAGATTTCTCCATCTACACGGCGGACATCAAACATGGTCTGAAAGGCACATGGGAGGAGGCCGTCCGTCTCCTCAAAAGCTTGATAATCCCAGAGAGAGATAATATTGCGGCGGTTCCAAGGGTTGGCTTCCAACTGCTTGAGAAGCTTATTGATGATGTCGTGTTTCTTAACGACCGCCCCGTAACGCTCACCAATAGTTCCCGTATCTCCCACTTCCCAGTCATTCCAGTAGTGAACATTGTACTTGTCATTAAGCACGTCTAGGCTATTTGACTGGTCTTGGTAAATCCAGAGCACTTCCTTGATTGCGGATTTGATGGCAATAGGACGCAAGGTTGTGATGGGGAATTCCCCTTTTGCTAAGTCATACTCTGCAAAGGCACCCGTTACATACTTGGAGTTGGCAACGGTTCCATCCTTGTACTTGGGACGAGCCTGCTCTGAAAAGACACCGTCTTTGAGGATTCGTTCAATATTTTCTTTAAAAATCGTATCTGCTTTTGTCATTTACTCTCACCTCATTTATTGTCCTAACTAGTATAGCATAAAAAAAGAAAGGAGGAAAATCACTCGATTTAAAGTAGTGTTTTTCTCCTTTTATTATTTTATTGCAATACAAGTGATGCTGCTCCGATAACTCCAGCGTCATTTCCTAGAGTTGCAAGAGCCAATTTAGTTGTTGTGCGTACTTGTGGGAAGGTATTTTCGTCGTAAACCTTTTGAACACCTTGTAGAAGGAATTCTCCTGCAGCTGATACACCACCACCGATAACGATGGTTGATGGGTTTAGGATTGAACCAATGTTAGCACAAGCGATTCCCAAGTAACGTGAGAAGTTACGGTAAACGATCAAAGCAAGGTCGTCTCCTTCTTTTGCCAAATCAAAGACAGTCTTAGCAGTTACTTCTTCTCCGTTATCAATCAAGCGTTTCAAGGCTGCATCACCTTCGTATTCATCAGCATAACGACGAGTCAAGTTGACAATCCCTGTTGCTGAAGCGACTGTCTCAAGGCAACCTTTCTTACCGCAAGTACATGCGATTGGTTGGTCAAAGTCAACAGTGATGTGGCCAAGCTCACCTGCTGCACCAGCCACACCGTGAAGCAATTTGCCTTCAGCGACGATACCGCCACCAACACCAGTACCGAGTGTCATAAAGACAACATCTGGTTGGTTATCACCAGCACCCATCCAGCGCTCACCGAGAGCGGCCACGTTGGCATCATTATCGATGAAAAATGGAATGCCCAAGGCTTTTTCAATCTTTTCTTTAATTGGTTGAAGGGTTTTCCAGTTGAGGTTGTAGGCACCGATAACAGTTCCTTTTTCACGGTCAACCACACCTGGTGATCCCATTCCAATACCTTGGAAGTCTGCTGCTGCCAATCCAAGCAAGTCCAAGCGATGTTGAATAGACTCAATCATATCATCAACGATATGACTTCCCTCATCCAAAATATTAGTCTTGATAGACCATTTTTCTTGGATTTCTCCTGCTGTTGTTAAGATTGCAAATTTGATAGAAGTTCCACCAAGGTCAATCCCAATAATCTTTTGACTCATCATATTCTCCTTTTTAATTGAAAATGCTTACAGTACTAGTATAACAAAATCGTTAGATTTGTGCAAAGGTTTGCATGAAAAAGTTACATTTTA
This sequence comes from Streptococcus sp. HMSC077D04, assembly GCF_001808785.1. Classification (GTDB taxonomy): domain Bacteria; phylum Bacillota; class Bacilli; order Lactobacillales; family Streptococcaceae; genus Streptococcus; species Streptococcus mitis_BX. Next base: position 162,305 of record NZ_KV794510.1, read on the forward strand.
TAATTAATAACTATTTATCCCCTAGATGTTGAATGGCATAGTTTGCTTCTTCTTTTGTAAATTGTCCACTCCAAGGAGAAGTTAGCCTCTCATAAATTTTTGTCTTTGATAAATTGGTATTCTTTCGGTATTCTCTTGCTCGAATTAAGGCATTTGCCTTATAATCTGCATTCAAGTGATCGATGGCATACTGCACTGCTGAACTTGAAAAACCATGCCACGTTAATTGGTCATAGAGAGCTTTTTTTGACATATGTGAAAACGAATTATAGCTTCTCGCTTTAATTAAAGCAGCATTGTACGGGTTCCCATCTGCCGGTTTTGGTTGTCGCACACCATCATATCCTACATAGTAACGGCCACCATCTACCCATTTGCCCCTAGCCATTTCACCATCTGATCCCACATAGTAACGGCCACCATCTACCCATTCATTCTTGGCCATCTTTCCATCTGATTTATAATAATAGTATCCTACCCATTTATTGCGAGGATAGCTGCCTTCTGATGGTAGATTAAGTTTTTGAATTGCATAATTAGCTTCTTCTTTTGTAAATTGTCCACTCCAAGGAGAAGTTAGCCTCTCATAAATTTTTGTCTTTGATAAATTGGTATTCTTTCGGTATTCTCTTGCTTTAATTAAGGCATTTGCTTTGTAATCTGCATTCAAGTGATCGATGGCATACTGCACTGCTGAACTTGAAAAACCATGCCACGTTAATTGGTCATAGAGAGCTTTTTTTGACAGACGTAAAGACGAATTATAGCTTTTCGCTTTACTTAAAGCAGCATTGTACGGGTTCCCATCTGCCTGTTTTGGTTGCCGCACACCATCGTATCCTACATAGTAACGGCCACCATCTACCCATCTATTCCTTAGCATTTTGCCTTCAGAATCAACATAGTAACGCCCACCATCTACCCATTCATTCTTGGCCATCTTTCCATCTGATTTGAGATAAGAATTTCCTACCCATTTATTGCGAGCAGAGCTTCCTTCTGCTGTTAGATAATAATATGAACCATGGTTTTTATCATAAATCCAGTCACTTTTAACCTTTTTTCCATCAGAATCAACATAATAACGACCACCATCTACCCATTCATTTTTAGCTCTCTTTCCATCTGATTTGACGTAGTAATTTCCTACCCAGCCAGACTGAACTTTAGATTTTGATTTATCCTGTTTAGGAGTTGTTTCTTTAGGTTTTGGTGCCGGCTTAGGCGCAGGTTTTGGTGCTGGCTTCGGCGCGGGTTTTGGTGCTGGCTTCGGCGTGGGTTTTGGTACTGGCTTCGGCGCGGGTTTCGGTGCTGGCTTCGGCGTGGGTTTTGGTACCGGCTTCGGCGCAGGTTTTGGTGCGGGCTTAGGCGCGGGTTTTGGTGCCGGCTTAGGCGCGGGTTTTGGTGCTGGCTTCGGAGCGGGTTTTGGTGCGGGTTTTTTATTCTCTTTTACAATCTTACCATTTTTAGACGCATCCTTTTCTTGAGCAGATACTTTCTGAGATGAGAAAGGCAACATCCCCATTGTATCTGAAAAAGAAACAAGTGCAAAAGTAGTTGCTGCTAAACTTGTAACCAAAATTTTTTTTGATCTTCTCATAAAAATCTCCTTTTCTTATGATTTACACTTATAATATACCATATACTTAATTTTTTTTACATTCAAATAATAACTATTTATGAAAGCCCTATTTTAAAATGAAGTTCAAAACAAAAGACATGCTCATCTGATATACTAGAGTTTCGAAAAACAGTATAAACGTAGGACTCAAACCTGCTGAGTTTGCTCATAGACTGGGGAGAAACCAACGGGACATAGCATAGATGCCTTTGTTCACACCCATAAACTCCAACCCCTTTTTGAAATTGGAAAATCCATTCTGTTCTGGGTGGAAAGACAATAGGAGAACCTTCTATTTTGAACTTGGATATAGTGCGCAAAAAAGTTGTTTGAGCTCACTCAAACAGCTTGAAAGATACTCTCTTAATCAGAGGAACAACTTTGTTAAACTTGACTTGTCAATTGCTGTTAAAATAGTTATTCTAAATAATTAGTCGTCAAGATGTTGAATTGCATAATTAGCTTCTTCTTCTGTAAAGCCATCTATATAAGAGGTCAATTGATTGAAAAGACCAGATTTAGACATATTAAATAATTTTCTATAGTTCTTAGCATTAAATAAGGCATTATATTTATAATCGGCTTCTAAATGATCAATCGCATATTGAGCTGCATCATTTGAAAATTTATCAAATTCAGAAGTTAATTGTCTATACATACGTTTTTTTGACATATGGAATAGCGAGTTATAACTCTTTGCCTTTCCTAAAGCAGCAGAATATTCACTATTGGTTGATGCTTTAGTTTCCCATAATCCATTAGATCCTACATAGTAACGACCTCCATCAACCCATTCACTTTTAGCCATCTTACCGTTTGATTTGAGGTAGTAATTTCCTACCCAAGTATTACGAGCGTAGCTACCTTCTGATGTTAGATA
>NZ_KV794511.1:0-649 GCF_001808785.1 Streptococcus sp. HMSC077D04
GAAAATATGCCCATTCTTGAGAAACGATTAAGTAAGTATGAAGGCGACATTCAACAGTCTGAAATGTCAAAAGACCAGGTATTTTCTATGACGGTAGGTAAGCAAGCTTTTGATCAACGATCTGAAGCAGGTGAATCCCTACACCGTCTTATCCGTCATAATCAAGCTGATAGCAAAGAATTTCGCACCCTAGCCAGTTATCGAGGGTTTGAGATTAAAATGCTTAGTCTTCCAACAAATCAACCTCTTCCTGAAACCTTCTCTGTTAAGATTGTGGGAGAAAATCAGTATTCTGTCAGTTTAGATTTGTATTCTCCTTTGGGGACAATTCAAAGGCTTCAGCATACGATTGATCACATTAAAGAGGACCAAGTGAAAACTCAGAACTTATTGGATGAATTAAAGGATAAATGGAATACTGCTAAAGTTGAAATTGAGAAAAATTTTCCAAAGGAAGAGGATTATCAAACTAAAAAGGCCGAATACGATGTACTCGCGCCATTGATTGAAACAGAAACGGATTTAGATATTATTGATCAGGCCTTAAGACAATTCCACGAAAAAGGAAACGAAAAGCAGGAACAACTTTCTTTTGAATTAGATTAAAAAATAGATATAAATAGCGGACAAGAAAAGAAAAGCGCGGTAA
>NZ_KV794511.1:749-13203 GCF_001808785.1 Streptococcus sp. HMSC077D04
ATGGAAGATACCTATTATCAATTAGAAGAGGCCTTGGTACAGGGATTTCAAACGCCTGAAGAATACCAAACCTACAAGGAGCTAAAGGAACATTATGAGGAAGTGACAGGCGATTACAGTTTTTCTAAACGAGAACTCACTAGTCAATTGGAAATCTCTCTTCAGAATCATCGAGGTGTGGACTTTGAAGAACATGAAAAAGAGGAGTATTTGGACTTAGTTCAAAAATTAGAAGAGTTTGATTCCTCTCTTGCCACCCATTATCGTCAATTGATTGACTAGAAAGGAGAAAGTCATGAATGATTTACTCCTTATCCCAGTAATTTTTTTAGCAGTAGGAGGAATTCTCATTCTTTTATGGAGACTCTTTCTTATTGCCAGTGGACTTTTCCTGATTGGTTTTGTCAGTTTCCTTATTTTCGTTGAGGTCTATGGAATTTATCTTCTCTTTACAGAAACTGAACTTTACACGGCAGATTTAGCTCAAAATGGATTATTTGGTTTTACGACTTTCTTTATCATCTTTAATTTAGTTTTACTTGCTTTAGCATGCTGGGCAGGATACAAGTGGAAGAGGGGATATTAACAAAAGTGGAGAAAACGACATTAGTTTCTCTCCACTTTTATGTTTCTAATTAATTGGTAATTATAACTTATTACGATCGAAGTCACCTATCCTTATCTTTCAAAAAATGGTCAATTTTAGCCATCAAGAGCTTGTGCTCGTATATTTTACAAATATCACGAGCCTGTAAATAATAGTCAAGAATTTCATCGTGCTTTAAAAAATCTTTTCCGGCATTTGCAACGATAGTTAAAAGAGGTGCTAGCTGATAGCTGGTCTCTTTTTGTTTACAAAAATCAATGGTTTCTAAGGCTTCTTGGACAGCTTCTAACTCCTTACCTTTAGAGTGTAAATAATAGGCAAAATTATGTTTAACTCGAATATAACCAAATAAATACTCTTGGTGATTTAAATCTTTTTCCTGATACAAACTGATAAGAAGTGAGTTATTTTCTTCATATTCTGCATCACGTCCTACAGAAAAATAAAAATTAGATAAAGTATTGAGAAGTTTAAGATACACAGATGAGCTGACCGAAAGCTTTGGCAAAGCGTTTTCTAGATTGGCGATAGCTTCATCTTTGGAACTATGTAAGTAGAAAAGGATAATCGCTTGAATCCATAGAAGATAAAATTCATCCTCAGTAGATAGATACTGAGACTTTTCTTTTTCTAAGTTTAATAGGTATTCTAAAGCCTCGTAATTACGATCTTCAAGTAATTTTTCTGCTAATTTCTTAAACGGTGTTATATTGGAAGTCATTTCAATCTGTTCATCGAAAAAATAATCTAAGGGAACTTGAAGCCGATTTGCAAGTTTATAGAGTAAATCAGCAGCAGGCATATAGTTGCCACGTTCTATTTTGCTGATTTGACTTTGCTCACAAATTCCTTCAGAAAGTGTTTTTTGTGAGAAACCTTTTTCTTTTCTCTTGGATTTTAGTTTATCAGATAATATGGTCATCTCTAACCCTCTTTAAATAAATTTAAGATTAATTATATACTTTTAATCTCTATTTTTCAACTTTCTAATACAAAAATAGTCATAAAAAAATAAAATAAAAAAAAAAATGATAAAAAGAATTGTTTTTTATTGACAAATAATATTTAAAGTAGTACACTTACAAGTGTAAAGATAAGAAAAAGGTGGTTAATATGAGTATTTTAGCAAAGTTTCGTAAAATCATTTTTATGTTGTCCTTTTTAGGATTGTTTGGAAGCGGTTTCTTTTACAAAGAACCTGTAAATCAATCACAATATATCTGGGAATCGAGAATTATACAACAAGCTGCAACAACTAAAGAAGTTGATCTGGGACTAGCGGATTGATTTGTTAAACTTTTTGTGAAGTAACATTTATACAATGGATCATGCCACAGATTGAAGGGTTTAAAGGGAGCTTGTAAGTTTGATATACCCTATTACCCTCTCATATAACTAACTAGTTATACAGGAACTACTTTATTATATCTCTTAATGTGGGTGTACGAATGTTCGGAGGAGAAAAATGAGAAATCCAGTAATACAGACATTTAATTTATCAAAATCCTATGATGGGAAAATTGTCTTAGATAGGATAGATTTTACATTAAGACAGGGAGAAATCTATGGCTTACTAGGAAGAAATGGTACTGGAAAGACAACCTTTATCAAGGCTATTTTAGGCTTGACAGCTATGGATAGTGGTGAAGTGAATATTCTATCTGAAAAACTGTTAGGTGAATTTTCTAAGGATTTGCTATCTCAAATCGGTGTGGTATTGGACAGTGCTTCTTTTTATCCTAATTTAACGGGACCTGAAAATCTCTCTATTTTTGCAAGATTGAGAGGGATTTCGCTAAAACAGGTGGAGCAAGCTTTACAAGTAGTAGGATTAGATGGGGAAAATAAAAAACTATTCAAGCAGTATTCTCTGGGAATGAAGCAAAGGTTAGCAATTGCTAACGCTATTATGCACCAGCCGAAAATTCTGATATTAGATGAACCAACAAATGGTTTAGATCCTATTGGTATCCTTGAAATGCGCCGTTATCTAAAGGAACTCAGTACCAATCATGGCATTTCGATTTTAATATCCAGCCACATTATTTCAGAACTTGAAAAGCTTGTAGATAGAGTTGGGATACTGCATGATGCCCACCTTATGGCTGAAAAGACTATGAAGGAATTAATAGATGGTGCAGATAAAAGGAAAATCCACCTAATTGTTTCGGATGCTCCTCAAGCTAAGGAAGTGCTTTGCAGGATAAATCTGCAAGAACAGATTAGTATTCTTTCGGATATAGAACTTGAACTTCAGGGAGAATCACCTACTTTTGACATTGCAGTCGTATCTAACTCCTTAAAAGACAACGGAATAGTTCTAAAAGAATATTCTTATAAAAACAATGAAAGTTTAGAGGATTACTTTAAGCGGATAACAGGAGGTGAGGGAATTGCTTGATTTAGTGAAGATTGAATTTCTCAAACAAAGGCATCAAAAACTGAATTTTGTCGTATATGGTGTTGTTTCCCTCTACCTAGCTCTCATCTGTTATTATGTAAATGATGCGAGAGGCTTGTTTGACTCCTTTCCCTTTGTCTATAAATTCTCTTTGTCTTATTTAAACTTTTTGATTCTCCCTTTGTATTGTGTTTCCTATACAATACAGGCATTTGGTGTAGAATATCGCTATCGCATCATGAACAACTTGAAACTCGCTTCAGCAAATCTAATGAAGACATTCTGGGCTAAGATTTTGTATATAGAAATCAACGCTCTGTGTATCATGTTATTCACCTATATTTCGGTTTCCTTATTCGCACTACTATCCCGCTTTTCTTCGACAGTCAGTTTGTCTTTATTATTAAGATTCTTCTATCTTTGTATGAGTAGTGGTATCTTAATTCCCATGGGAGTATTTCCTTTAGTTGCTTTGGTCATGATAAAAGTCAGAGGCAAGGAGATAGTTGGGAATTTGGTCGGTGTCATGTATGTTTTAGTGTCATTTTTTTTAGCAAGGACGAGTCCAAATATGAGTCCAGTAACAAGTGCTAACAGTTTAATCTGGGAAGGAAACAGAGAAGGAGTGGTGCTTCAACAGCCAGCTATCTTATCGATTATTGTACTAGGTTTATCTTTACTTGTTTTGTCTTTCTTTTCCATTAAATCTTGGTTAAGAAAGGTGGATGAATAAATGTTGATGCTAGAATTTACTAAACTAAGAAGGCGAAAGATACTGTATATGATTCCCTTTGTAGCCATCCTGCTCTTTTTGTTAGAGTTTATGATTGGTCATCAGATTTATCAAGGGCATTCGTACGGTAGTGTGAATGGCTGGTATGTAGAAAATGGTTTCTTCTTTTTGAACTACTATTTTCTCCTCCCTTTTGCGAGCATGATTTTAGTGGATTTGATAAGAATAGAACAAGTGTCTAAAACGATTTCAAATCTCAGACTGATTCCTGTCGATTTGAAACAATTACTCCAAGCGAAGTTTATGCTTGCTTTGTTGATTAATCTACTAGTCAGTGAATTCACTTTTTTGGCTATGCTAGTCCTAGAGTTAATGGATGGTGATTTTGCTTTCTCTAGTCTTACAATGTTATCTTGGGGACTTGTTTATGGAGCAATTGCTTTTGCTTATACACTGTCTGCTGGTATTATTGTCCTCTTCTTAGGAAAATATCGGAAGGAACTTATCCTTGCCCTGCCACTTGCCTTTTTATTGTCATTTGCAGGTTTGTTTGCTTTAACAACGGTTGTTGGGCGGTATTATCTGGCAAATTTACTACTAATCATCCTGGAGGAATTCACTGTTTTAACAGTTTCTGTATATGCCATATGGCTGATTACCTTGGTGGCATGTCTCCTTTATTTGTTGGCAGATAAACGCATGATGAACATTATTTTTGCTTATAAATGACTGTAATCATAACTTTCAGAGTTATAATTACAGCGGATTTAAATATTTGTTACTGGTATCTCTTTTGAATTTTTTAATCCCAAAGGTTTGAGGTGTCACTATATTTAATAAGAGAAATCAGTAACTAGAAAGGGATTAAACAATTATGTCTGATTGGAAAAAACCTATTTACGAATCACTAAGTACAGAAGGTAATCCAGCTGGGGATATCTTGCGTGAACTTAGCGATAGCGAGATGGATCAAACTATGGCTGGCGGAACAGCTAGATCTTATTGTGCATGTTATTCAGGAGAGAATTCTTGTGGTCGTGGTTGTACTATCACCACAGAGTGTCCTTTCTTAACATTCATTTGTTGTTAATAGATTAATTCTATTGAATCTTTGGGATAGGTGACACCTAAAAGTAGGATGTCACCTGTTGTTTTATATTTAGGAGTTGAAAATGAATCGAAAATTAAACATAACAGATTTTAAAGATGCTTCTTATTTCTCTGAAAGAAAAATTTCTAGTCATGATTTAGGGGATGGTTTGAAATCAAGAAAAAGAAAAGAGTTTTGGGATAATTTTATTGGAGAAGGTTCTAATGAATTTTGGGAATATTTACAAGAAAAAAATGATTTTTCTAAACATGATTTAGATATTTTTTTGGAAGAACATACATATGATGTGAAAGATATAGATTCATTTTCACATATGAACGAATTTATAGAGTTCTTTTTTAAGAGAAATGATTATACATTACCAGAGTTTTATATAGTTGACAGTGAGGGAAAACGAAAACCTATTTTCAGTAATTTTGTCATACCATTTTTGAAATTTGCTGCCTATAAACTTGAAGATAATTTGAGTAGTCAGAATTTGAAAGTCACTAGAGACGTCTTGAATAGTTTATTAATTGCGTTATTCCAACAAATTTTGAATATTTCTTACAGAACATTGATATTAGAATTACAAGTTCTGAAAGAACAAAATATGTTAAACGGTGAAACTGGAGAAAAAAGATTTAAATATTTTTCAGAAATATACTTATCGGACCATTTTTGGGATATATTAAAAGAATATCCTGTTATGTTTCGATTAATTATTGAAAATATTCAAAATTGGGTTACTAATAATGTAGAATTTTTAACAAACCTAAAAGAAGATAAAGCATTATTACAGGAACATTTTTCTATCAATGGGGAGTTAACAAAGATTGAATCTGGTGTGTCAGATTTTCATAATCATGGAAAATCAGTATATCTCCTTTGGTTTGGAACAAATAAGTTAGTATATAAACCAAGAGATTTAATATTGGATGTGAAGTTTCAAAACTTGCTTAGCTGGTACAACCTGAAATTCAATAAAAATCTATATGTAACAAATATTTTGAATCGTGGAAATTATGGATGGGTAGAGTACATAGAACACTTACCATGCACATATGAATCTGATTTTATTCAGTTTTATACACATCTAGGATACTTGTTATTCTTATTATTTGCTATGAGGGGAAACGATATTCATTTTGAAAATATCATAGCTAAGGGTAATAGACCAGTTCTTGTCGATATTGAAACATTATTTCATAATACAACGGAATACAGAAAGGAATACGAAACGGCAGATAAACTAATATTCTCTTTATTAGAAAAATCTGTGAAAAGAGTAGGTATTTTACCTAATATAGTTTGGGGTAAAGATGGGAACTCTGGGGTGGATATTAGCGGTCTAAGTTCAAGCGCAGGAGAGATGATTCCGATTGAACGTGCAAGTATCATGCATAGTATGACGGATGAAATGAAAATTGGTTATGAACAATCCGCATTGCAAAGTAAAGATAATCAGCCTTTTATTCTATCGGGCAAGGATGTTGATTTGAATTCATATAAAAATTACGTTTCTGCTGGCTTTAAAGAAGCTTATGAAATTATTTCAAAAGATCCTTCATCAATAGAAGAGTTTCTGGTTGAGATAGAAAAATTTAATAATGCGTATTCTAGACAAATAATGAGGCCCACACAATTTTATTCTAATTTAATACAAACATCTTATCATCCTAGTTTTTTAAGGAGTGGTCTAGATAGGGAAATGTTATTTTCAAAAGTTTGGAAAATAGTTTTTGAGGATAAAAAAGTACAAAGAATAGCTAGTTCAGAATTCGAATCATTATTATTGGGTGATATTCCATTATTTCAGACAAAAATATCTGATAGATTCTTATGTTCTGAACTAACGAAATATCAAAATTTCTTTAATATTTCAGGAATAGAATTAGCAATTCAACAAATAAAAGACTTTTGTCAGAAGGATATGGAATTTCAATTAAATTTGATTGAAACAACTTTGAATTACGATCCTTCTTATAATTTAGTTCAGGATTCTTTTGTACCTCTAAAACCATCTGTAAAAGTGATACATAATTTAAATCATAAAGAAATACAAGAAACTAAAAGTAGAATTGTACCTCTAACAGAAAAAATTGCTGACTATTTATCTAAAATTTCATATAGTGGTACTTCAGGAGATATATGCTGGGTAGACATGAACATACTGGGAGAGAAAACGAATGATTGGAATATGGTTCCAATCGGATGTGATCTGTATAATGGTATATCAGGTATTATGTTATTCTATTTATTCTTATATTTGGAGACCAAGAAAAAAGATTATCTCATATACTTGAAAAAATGTTACCGATCTCTCAAGTATTATTTAGATTCAAGAAAGCAATTTGCTAATCACTCTCAGGTATTGTTTGGAGGTTTTTCTGGAGAGACACCCATTATATATGTATTATTGTTGCTGAAGACAAGGATGGCTGAACACTTTAATTCTGATGAACTAGATGTTTATATCTATGATATTATTGATGATTTGAAAAAAGGGTATAGAAATGATGAAAATTTTGATGTTCTTGTAGGTTCTGCTGGTGCGATTATACATTTGCTAAATGTATTTGAAGTTACTAGAGACGAAGCTCTCTTGATATTAGCGCATGATATATTTAGTCATTTAGAAAAAAATTCTATAAAAATTACTATTGAAGAGCAAGATGGAAGAGCATGGAAAGGAACGATGGCTTCCAATCCTTTAGCGGGTTTTGCACACGGAGTCTCAGGAATTGTGTGGGCGTTGTCAAAACTTAGTAGATATTTCCCAGAAGATAAAAAGCTTAAAACTATAATTAAACAAGGTATAATTTTTGAAAATTCTATGTTTGATACTGAAAAATCTAATTGGTCAGATTATAGAGAAACAGAAAGTGGTATCAAATATAAAGATATTGTTGAAAATATTCCTGTTTCATGGTGTCATGGTGCTCCGGGTATACTTATAAGTAGATTAGAATTGTATAAAAATAATACATTAAATATAGAGTTTCGAAAAACAATGAAATCTGATATGGACGTAGCTATTGATACAACAATAAAATATGGTTTTGGAAAAAGCCACTGTCTATGCCATGGAGACTTAGGGAATCTAAACATTCTATTTTATGTTGCTAAGAAAACGAACTCTGAGCATTTATACAGCGTAGTTTACTCCTATCTTAATACGATTCTTGATGATTTAGAATCAGAAAATTGGAAATGCGGTCTTCCGTATAAGAATTCTCCAAGTCTAATGAGTGGAATAGCTGGAATAGGATTAGGCTTACTAACTTTGAATAATTTATCAATTCCTTCTGTAATTAATCTAGAAATTTGGTGATTCAAATTGAAAAAGGTAAAATTCATACAACAATTATCTGATACCAGTTGTGGTTTAGCATGCATGGCAATGATTTTAGATTATTATGGGCATGAGGCAAACTTATATGAATTATGCTGTGATTTTGAGAATTCAAGGGATGGATTATCCATTAGAGATATTAAAAATATAGCTTCTTATTTTGGATTGGATTCAAAGGCGTCTGAGATTTTAAATGTTAAAAAATTTTTGGGGAACAAATTTGTAGAACCCTATATAGCTTTAACTAATAATGCTCATTATATTGTAGTGGAAAAACATAATGAGCATAGTGTTGTATTCATCGATCCAGAACAAGGTAGAATAACAGAAGATATATCAAACTTTGCAAATAATATATCTGGTATTGTAATCTTCTTCTCACCAAATAGGAAATTTACTAAAAAAAAGAAACATAATAATTTTTTTAAAATATTGAAGATAGGTAAAATTGATATTAAAAGGCTAAGTTATATTTCTTTAATATCAATCTTGGTACAGAGTCTCACCTTATTATTACCTTTGCTAACAAGGTTTATTATTGATAATGTAATTAGCAAAGGAGAAATGTATCGTTTAGGGATGCTTATTTCAGTTTTTTCCTTAATTATATTTTATGCGTTATTTAGCTTCATACGAACTAAATTAATCATTATAGTTGAGAAGAGATACATATTTACATTAAAAGATAAAATTGTTGGCAAAATTTTCACTCTACCTATGAAATTTTTTGATAGTAGATCTTCAGGTGAAATTGTAACTCGAATCAATAATTTAGATTCTTTAGAGAAAATAATTTCAAGTGGAATATCAAGTTTGTTAATTGATCTATCTACAATTATTATCGCTTTTATAGCTATGGCAATGATTTCATTATATTTCACACTTATAATCACATGTTTTGCTATATTTTTGTTTATTGTTTTATATTTTTTGTTAAAAAAATTGGAAGAAAAGAACTCAAATTTTATCAGTTCTAAAGAATTGACTCAAGGTTATCTGATGGAAATTTTTTCTAATTTATTATTTTTGAAAGTCTCAGCAAAAGGAGATGTTTCATATACTAAGTGGAAAGAAATGTTTAGTAATGAGCTTAAATTTGATGTAGAGCGTGAAAATTATCTAAATATTTTTCAGACTTTTATTTCTATTTATAGACTCGTACCAAACTTACTAATTTTAATTTTGGGAGGTCTCGAAGTACAGCAGCATACAATGTCTCTGGGGAGTTTAATGTCATTTTTATCATTGGTTTCTTTGCTTCTTTCACCTATTACTCTGATTGTACAAAACTGTTTTCAATTTCAATTTTGTTTTACAATTTTAGATAGAGTTTTTGATATCATTTATACTCCAGAAGAAAAAAATCAATTTTCTATTCCTAAACTACCTCCATTTGAAATGATGACTTTTAGAAATTTGAATTTTGCTTATGGTAGTGGCTGTAAAGTTATTTATGATTTAGCATTAACTATTAAGAAAGGTGAGCGTATTGCTATAGTGGGGAGGACAGGTTGCGGAAAAACTACACTTATTAAATTATTGCTACGGCTGTATGATGTAGAGAAAAATACGATTTTATATAATGGTAATGATATTAATTTATTTGATTTAAATAGTTATAGGAAGAGTTTCGGAGTTGTTTTACAAAATGATGTAATGTTTAACGACACTGTGATTTCCAATATAGATTTAACTCATAGCCATTCTATGGAGGATGTCATTTCTGCAGCAAGTTTAGCTGAATTAGATATAGAGATTAATAATATGCCCATGGGATACTATACTAGTATTGGGGATAATGGTAATAATTTATCAGGTGGGCAAAGGCAACGCTTAGCAATAGCTCGAGCTATTTTGCAAAATCCAGAGATTATGATTTTTGATGAAGGTACTGGTCAATTGGACACTATAACAGAGAAGAAAATAATGGATAATTTAAAACATAAAGGAATTACCCAAATTTTTATAACTCATAGACTATCTAACGCTCAGGAATACGATAATATTGTTGTTATGGATAACGGTAAAATCATAGATAGCGGAAAACATGATGAGTTATGTGGTAAAGAAGGTATGTATAAAAGGCTTTTTGAAACCTCATATAATTAATTTTGATTAGATTTTATGAGTCTGTACAAGAAGTCTCGAAAAGCAGAACACGCATAGTATCAAGTAGAAGGTAAATCAGATGAAGAGTGTGCCGATTACGCAATTGCTGAGATTGAGAAGATTTCTGAGACAGTAGGTATTCCTAAGAAATTGACTGAACTTGGTATTGAAGAAAAAAATTTCGACTTTGAATACATTTCTAAGAATGCCTTGATTGATGCATGTGCACCAGGAAACCCATTTATGCCAACTTTAGAAGAAACGATTGATTTTTATAAAGAGTTGTTTTAAGAAATAATCAGTTTAATTGTTTGCTAACTTAAATGTTATTTAAAGGATTGAGTTTTGTACTGTACAATGCTCAATCTTTTTTTGTAGTATGGAGTAAAATATAGATTATCCTTCCCTCCTTATTGAAATCTATTTGGTAGTTTTTAAACTGAAAATATTTATTTTTTTGTGTTATACTAATTTTATAATTACTTTAGGAGGAATAAAAATGGATTTATCATTTTTAGATTGGATTAGTCTAATAGCAAATATTGTAACTATTTTAGGGATAAGTGGGTTTTTAAATGATTATCTTAATAAAAGAAAAGATGAGAAAAAAATTTCTAATGACGTTTTATCTAACGCGATAAAATTAGCAAGTTTAAGTCTCGATATTTATGATCTAAAGGAACAAAAAATTTATAGAGCTTCTGATTATATCAAGGTAATAAAAACAAATCTTGAAGAATGGAAAGATTTAATAAATAATTTTGAGATAAATAGAGACTGGCAACAAGAAGAAAAATATAATCTACCAGATACAGAGGAGCATAATTTGACTTCAACTGAACAGTATAATGATGGGGAAGAGTATATGAGTACAGATTATGTATTTTGTGATGGAGAAAGTCAGCAATGCTTGTATGAGGAAGAGATACAGGATTATATAAATAATTTCAAAAAACTTTCAAAAAATGAGCAAGAGAACATATTAAAAATTGCAATATATAATGATATTTTTGATCAGCATTGGAAAAATTTCGAAGGGGATTTAAGATTATCAGAAAGCATTATTAGAGATTTTGTCGATGCAATTCTTTTATCTATTACATCCGAAGGTTTAACTTATAATGCTTATTTAAATAGTGATTTTGAGACATTAAGAGTAATTCAAATTGAAATAGATGAGCTACTAAAGTATATAGAATTGTATGTTAATTCAAATGTTAAATATGCAATTGCTCTTAAAAATCCATTTATTATTTTCCAAGAAAAATGGAAATCAAATCATAATCTTCCAATTGAATTTTCAATGGAGGATTATGCTATTCGTAGATTATCAATTATTGAAAAATTACTACTGTTACTAGATAAAATTGATAGTGAACTCCCAAAGTAAAAAATTGTTAAAGTTTTATACAATAATGGAATCTAAAATATATAATAAAAATTAGAATTTAGGTGTAAAAATATCTCTGGATAAAACTTTTATTTAGAGATATTTTTATATAAAATTTTTTATAAGGAAAAAGTTAGTCAAAAGACTTTATCTGAATCTAAATTCGGATAAGGTTTTTTATTAGCCTTGATTCTTTCATATACTTCATAGCTAAATTGGAGTAATAATTTATGAAAATCATTATCCTCACTATTATTACTTGTATTTATGGCTTGTTTATGTCGTTCAATATGAGAAAGAGCTCTTCTCAAATTTTCTTCTTTTAATTTGTTCATGTTTATATTATAAGCTGAAGACAGCTGGTTTTGATATTTTTCTCTGAACTGTACGATTTTGCGCCTGAAATGTAGGAATTACCTTTCGTTGTGATGTGATAAAACTTACAAGTTCTTTTTGTTATTCTTGACCTAGTTTTTATAGAAAGAAGGTCTAAGATGTTAAATAAAGTCAAAACTAAAGCCTTAATTAGTGTCGGAGCAGTGGCTGCAACTAGCTTTATTCTCATGATGGGATATACTGCTGGTCAACACTCGACAGCTAAACAAAGTCGTAAAGAGATTGAATTGGCTGCAGCTAAACTTGTAGAGGATAAACAAGCAGAAGATAAAGCCAGCATTTTGTCATCGGATACTGTAAAAGAATTTTTGACGCAGTACTATACGAAAGAAAAGCTCGGAGAAAATAATACACGTATTCAACCTTATATGAC
>NZ_KV794512.1:0-366 GCF_001808785.1 Streptococcus sp. HMSC077D04
ATACCAACGCGTTTAAATTCAATGTAGTCTTTTTTGAGATGTCCTAAGCCCATACCAAAGGGAAAGTGATGAATCAATTGGATGGTACAACCACCTTTATTTCCCATTTGTTTCAAATCATACAAGTTTACTACTTTCATGATTAACTCCTTTATCTAGTTTGTCGCATCGTTTAAGTCTGGTAACGATAAACTCCGTGTCTGTTAGAAAATTCTCACACACGTCTTGTGCCAGTTGCCCTTCACAGGGAAATACTCTCAGTCCCTACTTACACAGGCACGCTAATCAAGACGGAGTGGATTCAATTTTCAAAGAACAGGTAGCTTTATTATAGATAAGAGTAGTTGAAATTTTTATCACATTTTT
>NZ_KV794513.1:0-286 GCF_001808785.1 Streptococcus sp. HMSC077D04
ATTGCGGCTATTTTAGGAAATTGGTCGGTAGAGTCTTCTATCAATCCTAAACGAGCTGAGGGAGATTATTTATCTCCTCCAGTTGGCGCTACCGATTCCTCATGGGATGATGAAAGCTGGTTAGCGATAGGAGGACCAGCCATTTATAGTGGTGCTTATCCTAATATTCTTCATAGAGGTCTAGGTTTAGGGCAATGGACAGATACCGCAGATGGGTCAACACGGCATACAGCTTTATTGAATTATGCACATATCAAAAATAAGAAGTGGTATGATTTAGACCTCC
>NZ_KV794514.1:0-8780 GCF_001808785.1 Streptococcus sp. HMSC077D04
ACTTACGTTTACGAAAAAGCAGGACAAGTAGTCGTTCACTACACTGATGAAAAAGGTAACACTATTCAAGTAGATGCTGTTGATACAAAAGACGGTAAACCAAACTCAGACTACAACACTGCAGATAACGGAATGAAACCAAACCGTATCACAACTGCAGAAGGAAAAGTATACGAATTAATCCCTCAATCAACTAAAGGTGATGAAACAGGTAAAGTTAAAGCTGGAGAAACTACAGAAGTAACTTATGTCTACAAAGAAATCACTGGTAATGTAGTCGTTCACTACGTTGACACAGAAGGAAACACATTAGCTGACGATACGAAAGATGTAGAAAATGGATCACTAAGTGAGAAATATGATACAACTGACAACAAACCAGCTAAACTTGAAAAAGATGGAACTGTATACTACTTAACAGCTAAAGAATTGAAAGAAGATTCTAAGCCAGAAAACGGTGCTGTTACTGAGGGTACTACAGAAATCACGTATGTATACGAAAAAGCAGGAAACGTTCTTGTTCATTACGTAGACGAAGCTGGAAACACACTTCAAGCAGATGCTGTTGATACTAAAGACGGTAAACCAGGAGCTAAATACGATACTTCTGATAAGGACATGAAACCAACTCGTATCACAACTCCAGAAGGTAAAGTATACGAATTAGTCCCAGCATCAACTAAAGGTAACGAAACTGGTGATGTTGAAGCAGGTAAGACTACAGAAGTGACTTATGTTTACAAAGAAGTGAAAGGAAATGTAGTTGTTCACTACACTGACGAAGCAGGTAACACAATCGCAGAAGACGTTAAAGATACGACTGACGGATCTGTAAGCTCAGCATACGACACAAGTGACAACAAACCAGCTACAATTACTACAAAAGATGGTAAGAAATACGTATTAGTACCAACTGCAACTAAAGGTGCCGAAACTGGTAAAGTAACAGAAGGAACAACAGAAGTAACATACGTTTATAAAGAAGTCAAAGAAGGTTCTACAAATGGAGGCTCACTCACTCCATCTCAACCTGGTTCTCCATCAACACCTTCAACAAATCCAACAAGTCCGGTGAAACCGACAGACTCAAGTCAACCAGAAACTCCAGTAGTTCCTACAGACCCAAGTCAGCCAACAACACCGCCTAATCCGGCTAATCCGGCTAACCCAGTGGGTCCAGTAACTCCAACGATGCCATCGGCACCAGAAAATGGTGAAGCACCACAAGCTCCAGCGGCTTCATCAGAAGCTAAAGGACAAGCTGAACTTCCAAACACTGGTACAGAAGACAATGCTAGCTTAGCGGCACTTGGACTTTTAGGTGTCTTGAGTGGATTTGGACTTGTTGCTCGCAAGAAAAAAGAAGACTAATTCTAATTAGATTTTCTGATAAGAATAAGGAGTAGGATATCATATCCGCTCCTTTTTCTATGTAAATTATGAGGTAATTTTTAATCTTTTTTTGAAAGTTGTTATAGAGTTGTTAATCATATTTCTGAATCTATTAATTATCTTTGCTTTTTTATATATTTATATCAATTAAAATATCGAATTGCTTGACATAATGAATAGATAGAGTTATTATGTTTATTATACAATAGGTGAAGTCGGGACTTTTCTTGGTATCAATTTGAGGGTCTTACTGACTTTTCCTGATGTAAATAAAATATAAGCAAAGGAGTAGTAATGTACTCACGAACAAAAAAATATCATGGACAAAAAGTTCAACGATTTTCAATCCGAAAGTATAGTTTCGGTGCAGCATCGGTAGCGATTGCTGCGCTTATGATGTTTGGAGGTGGAGCCACTGCAAAAGCTGATACTATTCAAGGAAACGATGCAAGAACGAGCTCAAATTTGTCTAATCCACAGTCATCGCCATCTCAAGAAAGCTTAAATCACGAAGAGAATGTTGCGAGTCCT
The DNA here is from genome assembly GCF_001808785.1 of Streptococcus sp. HMSC077D04. Classification (GTDB taxonomy): domain Bacteria; phylum Bacillota; class Bacilli; order Lactobacillales; family Streptococcaceae; genus Streptococcus; species Streptococcus mitis_BX. Next base: position 1,924 of record NZ_KV794514.1, read on the forward strand.
GATACCAAGAGAGAAGAAATTCCTTCTAAAGATCCAGTTTCTAAACCAGTAGTAACTTCAGCTGAAGCTTTAGTTAATGAAGATAAGCTAGCGCCAGAAAATATTGCAAAGGTAGACTTCAGTAAGTTATCAGAAGCGATTTCACGTATTCAATCAGCTATAGATAAAGTTGAAATTAGTAATAAAACATCAAAAACTATTGAGGATGCAAAGGCAACACTATTAGAAGCTCAAGCTTTATCAGCAAATGATAAAGCAACTCAGGTAGAGGTAGATAAAACTGTTGCAAGATTAAGAGAAAAGGCTTTTGTAATTGAGAGTATGCCAAAAGTGTCTCCTACTGTAGAAGATAAATCAGAAACAGAAGCTAAAGTAGAAAAAACAAATAAAAACCAAGATCCACGAAACGGAAAAGCAATTCCTGGTAAAGGGGAAAGTGGGTTTAGAGCGACTCCTACTGGTGTAGGAGAACAAGCAGCAGAAGGTCCTACTAGTAATAATAAAAGAGGGGTAGGAGCTAACCCAGTAGATAACGTTATTTCAAGTTTGAAAAATCAATTTGGAGATATTGATTTTAATACTCCAGATGTTGAAACAAAATCTGCTACTGTTGAAAATCAATATTCAAGAAATAGTACTAGTTCTCCAAATCCAGCTCCAGTAAAACTTGGTAAAATTACTTATAATTGGAAAGAAAAGAGAATTGAAAATGAAATTGATGGATGGAAAATAGAAGGGACAAATAATTATGTAACAGCGATTAAACCAGAAGCTCCAACAGAAGTTGCAGCGGATAGACCTGCTGGATTTGATCCGAAACCATCTAAAGTTTACGATAATAATGGAAGTATTGACAGACAATACAATGATACTCCTGTTCCAGGAAATCCATTAGCACCTAATAAAGCTAATCAAAACTATGCAAATGGTGTTAACTACTCAAGTGTACCTGGTGTTCCTTTAAATAATGCAGCACATTCAGCTGTAGGGAAAGATTATTATATTCAATTAAATAAGAAAGGTACACAAATTTCGAAAGAATTTAATGTTAATCCGAACTCTAGATTATACCTAAGTGTTCTAACAGGTGGTGCCTATGGGAATATGGGTACTGCTGGTACTGGTGAAAAAGTAGAAATTACAGTTAGAGATGCAGATACAGGTGAAGTTTTAAGAACGCTAACAGATGCGAATAATCATAATGAAACTACACACGTTTCAACTCCGTATGGTGATGGAGGGAATGGTAATGGTTTCGGATTCTGGAGAACGATTATTAATACTCCAAATACGACTAAAAAAATTAAAATAACAATTAAGGCACTAGAGGATGGACCAGCATTTAAAAAGACCTATCCAGTAAATGGTAAAACAGAAATTGAAGATGGATATTTTGTAGGTGGGGTCAACTTAGCTGTTGGTGCTGCATTAGAAATGACAACAGATGTTGTTCGTAATAATGCTACATCCTCTTATGGAGAAGACACTCTCTATAAAGACAAAGAATCCGGTCAATTAAGAGTTACTGTGAAAAACGTTGGTGGGTTACCAACGTACGGTGCTTATGAATACACAATTAAAATTCCTGAAGGTGTCGAATTAAAAGATTCTCTAAAAAAAGCAAATGAATGGAATTGGCCTGGTCCTTTCCAAGTCGTATCGTATGATGAAGCTACAAGAACGCTTAGATTGAAATTCAATGCAGGGGATTCAGATCCAGCAAAGAATGGGACAAGAACATTCGGTATTGATTTCACAACGGCAAAAAATTTCAAAGGGACAGCTACTTTTAAGGTAACTGCAGAAATTAAAGAAGGATTTACAGATTTACAAGGCAACAGAGTATTAGAAAATACAGGTGTTGTAAATCCAAATAGTCCATATAGAAATACATTTAATGCACTAGGAAATACAGACAATCCAGATTACTACTACAACAAAACAATTTACATTGATACGATTAAACCAGTAACTCCTACTGTGGAACCAGTTCATACTGATAGCATTAATGGAGAAAAAACTGATAAAAATCAACCAACAGAATTATTAATTTCTGTCCCAACAGAAAAAGATACTAATTTAACAGATGTACCTAGAGAAAAACAAGATATCGCTGACAATGATAGAAACAATGGAACGGACCGTGATGCTGATACTGAGGTAGACAATATTAAAGAAGCTATTGGTGGAGTAACTTCAATGAAAGTTACGTTACCAAATAGTAAAACCCCAATTACTTTAAATAAAAAAGAAGATGGTTGGTATATTGGTGAAACAAAAGTTGAAGTACGCGATGGTAAATTAGTTGTACCAGTTCCAAAAGGGACAGATTTGACAGAAGCGAATGAGACAACAAATCCGGACAAACGTATCAAAGTCACTGTGCTTGATAAAGCAGGTAACGAATCAGATCCAGCTTATGCTGATGTTCTAAACGAAGCTCCAACAGTAGCAGTTGAGAAAACAGATTTATATGTTTATAAAACAAAAGAAGCTGATAAATGGAACAATGCTAAAGTTTTAGAAAAAGCTAAGCCATCAGCAACTGACTTAGAAGATGATCGTGATGGGGTTGATTCTACTAAACCAACAATCGCAGTAAGTGATGCAGGTAACTTAGATACAACTACAGTTGGAGATTATACTGTAAAAGTTCAATCAACTGATAGTGAAGGTAAGAAATCAACAGAAACAAATGTCACTGTTCATGTCTTGGACCTAATTAAAGTGGACCCAACAGTAACAACTGATCCAACAAATCCAAGCACAACAGCTCCAGTATCTCCAAAAACAGCAGATACACCTGTAAAAGAAGGAGATGAAAATCTTGGTAAATATCCAGCAGGAGTTACTCGTGAGGACTTAGTTAAAGAAGTTACACGTACAATTAAGTATCTAAAAGAAGAAGATGCAAACAAAGATAATGCTACTCCTTTATATGCTGAAAAGGTGCAAAAAGTAACTTACAAACGCACAGCAACAGTTAATCCTGAAACAAAAGAAGTAACTTACTCTGATTGGGAAGTTTACAATGAAGCGGATAAACTAACTGATGCTAAAGCAGATGGAACAAAAGGTAAATTCAACGCTGTTGATTCACCAGTAGTAGAAAATTACTTATTAGTAAATGCTACAGATAAAACAGTAGCTGAAAAAGAAGCTCCAGTTCCTGCTCAAGATGGAACAACAACTCCTGAAGTGAAGAAAGTTCTTTATAAGGAGATTGGTTCATTTGTACCAAACTATCCAGAAGGTAAGAAACCGAATGGTGCTCAAGATAAAATTCCTTATCCAAATAACCCGAATGATCCAACAGTTCCAGGAGACTTTAGTACTGTAACAATTCCATACGTTCCAGGATATACTCCAGTTTACAATGGTCAAGAATTAACACCGAAAAATCCAAATGATCCAACTCAAGGCTATAAAGTTCCAGATGGATTTACACCAACGGATAAATTCGGAGAATCACCAATTACATATACACCTTCTACTCAAACAGCTAAAGTAGTGATTGAGAAGAAAGTCGATGGAGCCGCAAATGAAGTGGTTTCTAGCTTTGATTTAACAGGTAAATCTGGTTCAGAATTACCGGCAAGTACAGATATTGACAACAAAATCAAAGAACTTAAAAACCAGGGTTATGAAGTAGAAAGTGATGACTATCATACTCAGGGTAATCAACATCCAACATTTGATGATAAGGAAGATATTAACCCAACAGATGGTTCATCAGCGCCTTCTCAAACATTTAAGATTGTTGTTAAACCTAGAATTGTTGAAATTCCATCATCAACACCTCATGAAAAAGATAGCCCGGTAGATCCAAATGGAGAAAATCCTGAACTTAAGTGGCCAGAAGGTTTAGCTGAGTCTGATTTGAACACTACTGCTAAACGTGTGATTTCATATGTGAAGAAAGATTCAGATACAGCAGCTGAGGAAAAAGCTAAGGATGATACTGTTCAAACGGTACCATTTACAAGAAAAGCGACCGTTAATCTTGTCACAAAAGAAGTAAGCTATACTGATTGGGAAAGTCCAAATAAAACATGGGATAAAGTTGGAGTAGATGTTCTACCAGGATATATTGCTGATAAAAAAGAAATTCCAGCTAAAGAAGCAGCAACCCCTGCAAAAGACACAAAAGTAGTCCCTGATGAAACGGATAAAGTTACTTACACGAAGATTGGAAGCTGGATTCCTGTGGATCCAACCACTGGTAAGGATGGAGATCCGATTCCATTCCCTAACGATCCAAATGATCCAACCAAGACTGGTGAAATTACACAAATTATTCCTCATAAAGATGGATATACTCCAAAAGATGGAAATGGAACACCATTAGAACCAGTAAATCCTGCAAATCCAGAAGAAGGTTATAAACCACCAACAATTACGGATCCAAAAGCAAATATCAAGATTACCTATGATAAAGACGATCAAAAAGCAAAAGTAAAATTTGTTTCAGTAGATGATGAAGGTGTTGAAACACCATTAGATGCGAAATATAATATTGATGATCTTGCTGGTAAATCAGGAGATAAAATTCCAGAAGAAAAAGTTCAAGCACGTATTGATGTTTTGAAATCTATGGGATATGATGTTGTAGATAATCCATTTGATCAGGATCCAACGTTTGATACTAAGAAAGAAATAGATCAAGAGTTTACAATTAAAGTTAAACCACAAGATTCAACTGCAAAACCTGTTTATGTAGTAGAGGGAGATAAACCATCTTCAGAAAAATTAAAAGATGCTGTTACTACTAAAGGAAATGAGAAAACAGTAGATGAAACTAAACTTCCTGATACAACTGATAAAGTTGGGGATGACACATTAACAGCTCCTGTGACAGTGACATACGGTTCAGGGGATAATAAACGTGAAGAAACTGTTAATGTACCGATTAAAGTTGTTGAAGGATATCCACAAATTGTCCCAGTAGATCCAAAAGAAGCTCCAAAAGCAGAAGATAGTATCAATCCAGATGATTATCCAGCTGGTTCTAAATTCACTTACGAAAAAGAACCAGATACAACGACACCTGGAGATAAGAAAGTAACTGTAGTGGTTAAACAGGGGGATAAAGTACTTGTAGAAGTACCTGCAACTGTTCGTGTAGTTGATAGCACTCCACAATTTGTTGTAGCTGATAAATCCAAACCACAACCAGATGCTAAATCAAGTATCACTCCAGAAGAATATCCAGAGGGAACAACCTTTGAGTATAAAGAACCGGTTGATACAACAACAGCGGGTGAAAAAGATGTAGTCGTTGTAGCGAAATTAGATGGAGATACTTTAGTAGAAGTACCAGCTAAAGTAGTGGTAGTAAGCCCTGAGACACAATATGTATTTGAAGACCCTGCCAAACCACAACCAGATGCAAGTGAAAGTATTAACCCTGAGCAATATCCAGAAGGAACAACCTTTGAGTATAAAGAACCAGTTGATACAACAACACCTGGAGACAAGAAGGTAACAGTAGTTGCTAAGAATGGTGAAGACAAACTTGTAGAAGTACCTGCAGTTGTGAAAGTATTACCAGTTGTTAAACCAACGGGAGTAACAGTACTTAAAGATAGCACAGATTTAGAAACAATGGTTAAAGCAAAAGCTCAAGAAGTAGTGGATGCATTACCAAAAGATAATATTCCTGCAGGTGTAACAGTAACTGTTAAAGAAGTGAAAGAAAAACCTGAAACAACTGCTACAGGAGAACAAAAACCAGCTAAGGTAGTTATTGAATATACTGATGAAAAAGGAAACGTTATTGGTACTAAAGAAGTAGAAGTCCCAGTAACAGTAGTTGGATCAACAACTAAACGAGTAGTCGTGTTTGAAGGTGATAAACCAACGAAAGCTGAAGATGCCGTAACACCAGGACAAGGCGGGACAGTTGGTAAACCAACAACATTACCAGAAACAACTGGAAAAGCAGGAACTACAGATGTAACAGTCGAAGTTCCAGTAACTTACGAAGGAATTAAAGATTCAGAGAAAGTAATAGTACCAGTAACAGTATTGCCAGTTGCTAAAGGTGAAGTAACAGTACCAAAAGGTGAAACTACAGATAAAGTTAAAGAAGTAGCTAAAGCTAAAGCGGAAGAAGTAGCAAGCTCAGCAGATTTCAAAGCTAAATTACCAGATGGTGCCAAAGATGTAGAAGTTGGAGCGATTACAGAAGAAGTGCTTGCAACCATTACATCGGAAGCAGGAACAAACAAAGGAATTGTAAAAGTCCCAGTAACCTATACAGTAGATGGCGTTAAGTATACAAAAGATGCAGAAATTACTGTAAATGTCGTTGGTTCAAATGCTGATCAAGTATACGTTGTTGAAGGCGACAAACCTGAAATAGCTAAAGTAAAAGATGCAGTAACACCAGGACAAGGTGGAACAGTACAAGATCCAACAGAAGCTGATTTACCAGATACAAAGGATAAAGTTGGAGCAACCGATGTAACAGTACCAACTAAAGTTAAGTATGCAAATGGTGAAGAGACAGTAAAAGTCCCAGTGACAGTATTACCAAAAGTAACCCCAGAAGGTGTAACAGTTCTTAAAGATAGTGATAAGCAAGAACTAGAAAAAGCTATTAAAGAACAGGCTGAAAAAGCAGCTAATAACGTGAAGGGGCTTCCATCAGGAGTTACTGTAACAGTTACAGAAGTTAAAACAGGAACAGTACCACCTACAGCAACAGTTGGTGTACAAATCCCAGCGACAGTAGTGGTAGAGTATGTGAAAGATGGTAAAGTAGTTGCGACTAAAGAGGTACCTGTACCTGTTAACGTAGTAGAAGTCGTTCCAGTCTCAATAGAGACACCAGTCACCTCTACCCCATTAACACC
>NZ_KV794515.1:0-557 GCF_001808785.1 Streptococcus sp. HMSC077D04
GCGATTCCTTGTATGACACCAGACAGATTAGACAAGAGACAAAATGGGAGACGCTTTAAGGAAAACCAAGAGCCGGTGTTTACTTTAAATACTCAGGATCGTCATGGTATTGTCGTTGTTGGAGATTTACCGACTAGCTTTAAGGAGACAGGTCGCGTCTATGGAAGCGAGGGCTTATCTCCAACACTGACTACGATGCAAGGAGGAGATAAAATTCCCAAAATACTGATTCCAGAACCAATCCAATTTCTAAAAGTCCGGGAAGCAACTAAAAAAGGGTATGCTCAAGCAGAGATTGGAGATTCAATCAATTTAGAAAGACCAAGTTCTCAGTATCGTCGTGGTAGAGTTGGAAAAGGTATAGCGAATACATTAACAACTAGTGGTCAAATGGGAGTAGTAGTGGCTAGCTATGAAGGAGAAGATAAACAAGTTTACCATGTAGCTGGTGTTTTAATAGATGGACAATTTTACCGTTTGAGAATACGACGAATCACTCCTAAAGAGTGTTTTCGACTGCAGGGCTTTCCTGATTGGGCTTTTGAAGCTGCTAGAAA
>NZ_KV794516.1:0-60348 GCF_001808785.1 Streptococcus sp. HMSC077D04
ATATCAGCTGTTATATCACTTGTAGGTCTTCCTTTATCATCAACTTGATCTCCCTTATCAGCAATAATCGCGTAAGGATCACCAGCTTTTGCCCCTATTCCTAAAGCAATATATCGTTTGAAATTAAGGAGGTTATCTTCAAATCCTTTTTCGTGAAGATATGCAAGATATCCTTTCACAAGAGTTTTGTTTGCTACTCCTGTTAAAGTATCTGGAGCCGCTTTAAAGTTTTGTACCATTGCATATGTTCTATTTACAGTAGCCCCAGATCCATCTTTATCATCTGCTACATTATCACTAGATGTCAATTGTATGCTTGCTGTTAAAGCGAAACTCTCAGTTTTAGCTGTTACATAGGTATTTTTCTCAAGGACGAAAACATAGTCTCCTTCTTTGATTCCACCATCAGCTGTTACGTTAGCTGAAGTGAAGTCTTTTGCTGCAGCTTCTCCAGCTTTGAAAGCTTCTACCATCTTAGCATCAGAAGTGATTGCACCTGAATCAGCTTGTACATATTTACCATATGTTCCTTTTCCTGTTTGTTCAACAATCCAAGCTTTTCCACCAGCTTTTACAGTATCATAAGTGATTTTACCTTCTGCATTACTTAATCCTTCTGGAGTAAGTTTCGCGGTTACATCACCTAGAGTTGTGTCAGAGTACACTCCTCCACCGTTTCCAGTGTTTTCAACCTTAGGTTCTCCGATTAGGTGATAAGTTTTCCCATCTTTTTCGATTGTTGCTTTCTTACCGTTTTCTTTAGCGTCGTTTAGGTCGCTATCTTCTGCATCGCCACCTGTAGTTTCTTTGAAAACTTCTCCTGATTTACCGTATACATCGTATGTTGTTTCGATTGTTTTATCAGCACCAGAATTTTGGTTTTTGTTTTCTTCTAGTACAGTATTTCCTTCAGCAGTTACGTATTTGTAATCTACTTTTCCTGTTTTAGTAATTGTATTTGTTCCCTCTGCAGTTGGATCAGTTGAAAATTGCCTACCTGCATCTGGGTTCTCAATATTAGCTGTATCTACAATTACTGACCCCTTATCATTTGAGATCGTTGTTGTGTTGTCGCTGTTTTCTTTCATCGCTGCTTCTACAGTCTGGGTTTGTCCTGCCATTGCAAGGGCTGCACCGACAATCAGACCGACTGTACCGATCTTGACTGAGTCTGAACGACCGTCTTTAAACTTACGAATGGAAAATTTTTCTTTTTTATTTATAAACATCCTTAGTATCCTTTACGACTATTTTTTGCATAATTTCCAAAATTCACCACATTTTTATAGTAAACAACAATTGATAAACTTTAAAATCTAACGTTCCTATTTTAACATTTCAAAACCTCTCACACAAGAAATTTGATTACTTTTTGATCATTCAAACTATAGTTTTTAACTATATTTATATATAAAAAATCCATACAGATGCATGGATTTACATGTTTAAAAATATACATTTATACTACCAGCCAAGTGAAACTATTTCAAACTGACAACCTAATCGTCGCAATTCTTTTTGACGATCCTCATAGTAGGGGAGAGAAATACCTGTAATGGCCACATAAGGGTGGTCTTTTAAGTGCAGGCTGACAGACGAAGTAAAATGATAGACATGAACGAACTCGTATTCTTGGATGAGTTGGGCTAGGACATCTTCAAAGATCAGCTCCGTCTCCAAGTAGGTCACATCAGGGATAGTAAAGGTTTCCTTGGGATGGGGTAGATAGAGGTCAATGGCCAAGGCCTTGGCATAGGTACTGATAAAGCGGATGGAGATCTGATCGTCCTCTTCAGAGAACTTTTGCCCCAGCAGGACTTTAACCGTCTTACCATTTGAAACGGGTGCTTGGGGCAGGTCAAAAAAATGCTCCAGATAGACTAGCTTCTCTCTAGCCACGACATGGTAGTCACTGCGATAGAGGGTATAGTGTTTTTCCGTCCGCTCAATCAGGTCATCTCTGGTCAAGCCCAAAGAACCCACCTGACTTGGTTGGAGAGGCCAAGCGTACATCCCCAAAGGATAAATATCTGCATAGCCATCATCGAAACTCATGAGGTGTTGGTAAGTAGAGCTAGCAACCAAGTCCAGCACCAAGCTATTGTCAAAACTAGCATAAAAGATAGTGTCATAGTCTCCGGTCAGCTCCTGACAAATCTGAACCAAGTCCTCTGCCGTCTGAGGATAGTGAACGTGGTCAAAACCCTTGGCATAATGCTCCTGACGAGCATTTTTTACAGGACTGACATAAAGGCTGACAAATTCCTGATCAGGATAGAGTCCTTTGATATGCTGTGCAATCTTGGCCTGCAAGGGCGTTGTGGCAATGATGAGGTGTTTCATCTCTTTGATTCTCCTAGGTGGTGATGATGCAGCAAGGTCTCAACGACTTCAAAGTCCAAGGCATCGTCGATATCATAAGAATAGAGTTTGGGCATTTCATAGGCTACTGTCTTATCCGTGTAAAAGGTCTCATCTCGTAGGTAACGATCCTTGCGAGAAATCCAAATACTACCGTTGGGATAGTAATAGACAGGTTCTTTCTGCCGAGCATAGTGCTTGGAAACTTGAGGGGGATGGATAAATGACGACTCCGCAAACTGCAAGTAAAGACTACGACTCTTGTCCGCCTTAACACAGGAAATCAAATGGTCAGCGCCAGACTGACAGTAAAGTTGATAGGACTCGATGAGATGCTCTACCTCTCTAAGAGGTGAAGTCACCTGTAGATTGACAAAGACCTGCTCTTCCTCAAAGGGCTGTAAAAAGTCGCGTAAGGTTTCTAAGCTAGAGGTTGTTGCCAAGGCCAATTCTTTTGGTCTGTGGACACAACGAATCTCTGGATAGGCTTGACAACAGAGTTCTAGATAGGCTAGTGAGTCTGAGGATATCCAGATATCACTAAATAGCTTGGAGGCTAGAGCGACTTCTATGGTATAGAAAACCAAGGGTTTGCCTGCAAGCGGTTTGATATTTTTATCCACTAAGCCGCGTGAACCCGAACGGATCAAAATGACGGCTATGGGTTTAGATGTTGCTTTCATATAGTCTTCCTAGAAATGAGATAAAAAGAGCAGATAAAGTAGTAATGATGCTATTTAACCAAGGATTTGGGTTGGCAAAGAAACCACTGTAATGATAGAGGACCAAGGCTCCTAGACTAAAGACCAGATAGATTTTAGCTAGTTGTAAACTCGGTTTTTTGAGGAGTAAGACCAAGAGGTACAAACCGCCAATCACACCTAAAGTCAGACCCATAAAGCCGTTAATCCATTCGTAGATGGAGTAGATTTCTGCACTCATGAGTAAGAGGCAGAGGAGCCAGGACAGACCTGCTAAGACAAAGGATAGGAGGCTTGGCGACCAGCGAATTTTTGTCCAAGCGAAATCCAACTTCAAGCAGGTCACGATTGCATTCATACTAGAAGAAACTGTGGATTGACCTGCTGCCAAGAGAGCCAGCATGATGAAACTACCAAACCAAGGTGCCAGACTCTCCCGAGCGTAAGCAATGAGGACAGGATTGGTCGATCTGGTAGCGAAATTTTCCTGACGAATCAAGCAGCCAATCAGATAGAGTAGACTAGCAATCCCAAAGGACAAGAGTCCCTGTAGCCATAAGATTTTTCCAATCTTCTGACGCCCTATTTTGCTATTAAAACGTTGGACGATATCCTGCGAAGAAACATAGGAAAACAAGCTACTAAAACCTGCTCCTGCAACTAAGATAAAGACCATCTTCCCATCCAGAGTCTCTGCAAAGTGAGATAGCTGTTGACTGCTATTCACGACTAAACCAGATTGGGCAATTCTTGGTAGAAAGAGGGCCAATATAGCCAGTAGGACCAAGCCTTGAAAGAAGTCCGTCCACAGCACAACCCAGAGACCACCCCTTGCCAGATAATAGACCGTCAAAAGAAGGAGTAAACCTGACAAGACCAGCTAATTGATAGGGATAAAGGGCTCTAAGGCTTGAGACAACAAGTAGGTCACCACTGCTATTCGCCCCAACTGGTAGAGGATGAAAAGTCCTGAAGCCAGTGAACGAATGCCAGCCGATTGAAACTTATCCTCTAAAAGATGATAGGCTGTCTCATAGTTTCCCTTTTGATAGAGGGGCAGAAAATAGCGATGAGCTAGTGGAATGGCTAGAAAGATGCCACACTGGGCAAACCAGAGATAGGACCTACCTGTATAGGCATTCCCCACCAGAGTCAGAAAGGAAATGGGGCTGAGTAAGGTCGCAAAGACTGAGAAGGCCAAAACTGTCACTGGAACAGCTTTCTTAACCTGATAATAGTCCTCTTCGCTCCCTTTTTTCCAATAGGCAATCCAGGAAATCAAGTAGAAATAGAGCAATAGGGTGACTAGAATTCCCAACATCCTAGAAGTTCCTATCTAATAGTTCTCTGTATATTTGAGCTACTTTTTCCAGAGAATAGCGAGAGGCTAAGGCTAGATTTTTTTCATTCGATAGATAAAAATCAGGCTCTTCCATCTCTTCTATCTTTTGAATCAACTCTGATTTGCTTTTAAACAAGTTGATGGCATTGGACTGGTTGGCATAAAAACGATGGGCAATCTCCACATCAGATAACAAGGCTAACAAACCTTGACTCAAGGCTTCAATACAGGCATTAGCAAATAACTCTGTATAACTTGCAGACAAATAGCATTGGTGGAGATGATAAGGTACTTCGTTAACGATCCCTTTAAAGTGAATGGTTGGTGGCAGATCGTAGCGATTACGAAGTTCCTCCAGACGCTCCTCTGTACCACCATAAAAGGTAATCTGGGCCTCGGAGCCACGTTTGTAGAGTTCGATAAAGGCTTCAATGACAAGGTCAACGTTCTTGCCTTCTCCCATATGACCCACTAGGCAATAGTCCAAAACAGGTCCAATTTTTCTTAGCTGACCTAATTTTTCTGTAAACATTGGTGGTAAAAACTTGGTATCATACCCTTGTTTCGCCAAAGTATCAGTCAACATTTCACTGGCAACTAGGTATTTGTTTGTCTTGCGCAGATTGGCGAGGCGTAAATCTCGCATGACATTTTCATGGACGACTTCATAATAATTTTTATCCGTGTTTTCCATGTAACGCCAAAGGCTGGGTTTGGGTACGATTTGTTGGTCACGGATGAAGAGGTCGGTTTGCTGGGCCCATTTGGCTAAAAACTTCACTAACAAGTCCTCTTCAGAACGGATTTCTCCTCCTATGCGGTAGATGTATTCTGGGTAAAAGATAGTGACAGGAGAGGGTTCTTTGAAGGGATCGATAAAGCGTCCTTCCAGGGCCAGTTCTCCATTTTCATGATACCAACGAAGTTCCTTCTCCTTGAAATCTTCAAACAAGAAGGGACCCTTGGTGTAGTAATATCTCCCCGAGCCATCTCCTAAGGTAACTGAGGCCACAAAACCATCTTCATTGAGCTCCACCTGATCTCCGTCTGCTAGCGTTAGACTTTCTGGTCTCACTGATAAGTCTGCATGGCCTATATCTGAAAAACTATGCGGAACACATATCAGTTCTTTTTCTAAAAATCCTAACTTGATCAAGTCTTTCTTCCAGTCAGGACGAAGCTGAGGGCTCGAAACAAGGTGGACATATTCCAAACCCAGATGTCGTGCTATATGGGCTCGATAGACCTGGGTACTCTCAAAGCCATAACGATGGATTTCCTTGGCTGGATGGATGCTGACAATTCTCGACATGATGTAGACTCTTTCTCTCTTATTTTCTGCTTACAAAGGAAAAACCACCCTCACAAAAAGGCGAGGGTGGTTCATCCGTTACAATGCTTGGGGATTTCCTAGCAAGTTCCCCCTCAAAAGGACTTTATGCTATTCTATCACAAAGACTGACCATCTGCAAGATAGACTGGATTAGACAGGATACCGTGGGGGAGTTTTCTTATTGTTTATAAATCGATTCTCTGAAATCATCTGTGCTACGTAGGTAGGCATTGTAGATTTTTTGTTTTAATAAGTGTACCCAGCTTGCAGGAGCATGGCTTGTCGTACGGTCAATGTTCGCCACATCTTTTGCCACTGCTTGATCGATGAGTTCTTGCATTTGGGCAGCTGAACGGATTGTAATCTCTTTGCTGCTGTTTGGTACACCAAGTTCATACTGAATAGTGATTGGTTTCAACTGGTCTTGCTTGCGAATACGTTTATTAAACATATCCTTCTTGAAATCAGCCCATGAACCATATTGGTTGGCAAAGACATTTTTCAAGACGAGACTATCAGTAATGAGTCCCACATCTTTCCTAAGCCAATCTGAATAGGTAATGTCCCCGTTTCGTTTAGCTTCTTCTACATATTGGTTGGATACATATGGTAAGAACCCATCTTGATAACCTTTTTCTGCCAACAATTCGTAGGCTGTCTTTCTAAACATGATGTCACCAGGCGCACCCTTTGGATTACTGAGGGCAGCATAAATCGGTGAGAACATGCTGATCAGATGATAGCCATTACGAGTATAGTCGCTCTTATCACGGTAAGCCCGACGGTTGATGATATCATTGTCAATCAAGGCATCCAGACTGGTTAGTTTACTTACTTCAGCATCTGTCAATGGACGAACAGAGTTTCCAGCATGAGTTTGTTTATGGTACTTGTCCTCAATGTAGAAATTCTCTATTTTTCTAAACCATTTTTTCTTGACATCATTAGACTTGGTTAAAATGGCATTGGCTTCCATAGCATCCAAGGTGTACAAGACATCGTACATACCGTGCACATACTCTTGCAAGGCTGCGGCTGATGTGAAGCGGCTTGTCGGATCATAAGTATGCAAGCGAGTTGGTGAATCCTTATCCCCTTTATAGAGAGTATTCAAGACAATAGCATCCTTATCTAGACTGTCAGCAGATTGCAACAGTCCTAAGGCATACAACTCTGCTCCCAATCCTTCACGACGACCTTTTCCTTCAAAGTAAATATGTCCGTCAGAATTATGAACCATTTCATGGGTATAGACTGATGTTCCGTATTTATCCAACAGGCGGTCGCTGACATAGTGGACCTCAGAACCGTTGGCATAGGCTCCAGCTCCTTTGCTTTCCCCATACCACTTACCAGTTGGTCCAAAGAAGTTGTAGATAGAAGCAATGGATTTATCAGACAGGGTAGCCCAGTAATACTTGCTATTGCTATCTTTCATACCAAAGCCATCTGACACCATGACTGAACGGAAGAGTTTTTCTTTGTATTCTGGTGAAAGGAGATGGTACCAGATATCGTAGTGGTCTCGTTGCCATTCAGCCGACTGGTTGACCTTAGCACGGACATACTGACGCAATTCTTCTCCTGATAAGACTGTATTATTAACACGGTCACGGTAGCGTTCGTAGCCACCAAAGGCCAAGGTAGAAAGATTTGAAATCACATAAACATCCTCTTCTGGCAATGTCAATAGCGGTAGGAGCATGTTTTTTAATTTCCAACTTGGCGCCGTAATACGGTCATAGACTCCCAGTGTATATTTACTATCCGGTGTTGCTGACTCTTGTTTGGCACGCACTTCTGGAATCGCTGATTTACTCTCTACGATATAGGCCTTGGTATTCGTCTTCAACCATTCATTATTGGTTTTAGTTGGTAGGAAGAGTTTTCTGTAAGACTCTAGTAAATCCGTCACTGTCTTGCGACCTTTTGCAGCTGCTAGTGTTGTTTCATAGGCACTTATATTATTTGATGCCTTGAGATTTTCCATACCGCTCTGACCTAGGGCAATGATGGTATCCAAGGTTGAAGCTGTGCTATTGCCATCAAAGTCAAACTTATAGGTATTGAGATCCTTGGTATTGATGTGATCATAGTTGATATTGTACCAGCGATTGAGGTAAGTCAAACCAAGCAAGAAAGCTTCCTTGTTGTTTTTGATTTTTTCGCTGATGTAGGTTGCTACACTATCTCCCATCGTATTGATAGACTTGTCCATGGCTAGCACTTTACGGAGATGTTCGCCGATATTAGCCTGAACTTTTTCGAATTCTTTATCCAAATATAGCGGATCAAGCGACGCATCTGCCTCAATACCCAGAACTCTTCTCATGGCTACCGAGTCATATTCGACCCCTTGCAAATCTGCTAGAACTTGATTGGTCACTTTTGTATAGTCAGATAAAAAGGCCTCTGGTGTAAAGATAAAGTTTTTACCTGCTACGCTGTACTCTGCAATTTGTGTATTTTTGAAGTTTTCTTTGTAGGTGACATCCAGATAACTGATTGTATTATCAGCAAAATGCAACATCAGTTTATTGATAGCTACTTTATTGGCCTGAATATCTGTGATGATGTCATTGTCCTTCATTGGTACAACATCCAGCAGTTCTGTAGTATAAAGCTTATCAGTAGGATCAACTTGATTTCCATAGTGAACCACTAACTCTTTGTTATAGAAAGGCATCAATTTCTCTATATTGTGATAAGCAACTTTTCGACTAGCTTGGCCTTGGCTTAACTGAGTATAGTCCACACTTCGTTGATTGTCCTTGAGTGTTTGACCTGTATCGTTTAGTGTCACTGTCATCCCATAAGACTGGACCTTTTCTCTGGCCTGGTCTTGGGTAATTGGGGTCTCATAGAGATCGGCCTTATTGTTCTCAACAACAGTGCTAGCATCTTTGATGTCCGCTCCCTTATATTGGTCTCCTGTGATGCCATAACCATCTCCAGTATTAACCATGCTAACGACATGATGGATACGGCCATTTTGCCATGTAGAGCCAGCTATACCTCCGACACGTGGATAGGTTGTCATATTGAGGATGGTTCCACTTGCTAGTGCATGAGAGACCAAAGCACCACTTTGAACTTTCCCTACAATACCTCCAGCAAATTGGTCATTGTTGCGGGCATTGCTAGAAATACTTGTATCAACAGCTACCTTATCAATCTTAGCCTTATTACCAGATAAGAGTCCTGCTATACCTCCCACATAGTAAGGAGAAGCATCCGTATGCTTGTCCTGAATGCTACCTGTAAAGGAACTATTAGTAATTTCTGTATCTTGAGCCTTGGCTACCAAACCTGCAACTGACTTGCTACCTGACAATTGACCTTCTACAGCTACATTACTAATCTGGCTGTTAGTAGCCACTTTTGCTAGGCTGGCTGTGTCATCTTGACTCTTAATCGCTACTGCTTTAAGGTCAATATCTTTCACAGTAGCCTTGGTCAAGTTATCAAACAAGGCTGTCTTGAGGTCATAAATCGCAAACGGCTTCCCATCACTCGCACCGATAAGATTACCAGTGAAAGTGCCTGTCACATAGCTGGTTTGTCCCTTAGCTAAGGACACTTCATCAGCTGTCATATCAGCTCCAAGTTTAAAGGTTCCAGCTAGATTACCCTGCATGGCAGCAATCAGTTTCTTGAAAGAAGTATAGACACCGTCCTTGGCAAGCTTTTGCTTATCAACTGTGAAGCTATAGTTATCCTTGTATGCTGAATCTTTCTCTTGAACCAGTTCATTGAAGGCAACGGTTACCTTGTACTTCCCATCCTCTGTTTCCTTAATAGAGCTAACTGGTAGCAACATTTCTTTCATCTTATCTGATTTGACTTTGACAAAATAAGGTGACAAATCACTTGGTACTTCTGATAAATTCAGATAGCGACGGTAGTGACCATCTTCCTTACCATAGAGCCCCACTTCATCCACATCTTTGATTTCAATTTTCTTATAGTCCAATTGAAAATCTTTCGTTGATACTTCTGTATTTTCCTGATCAGATTGGCCTAGATTATAGGTCAGGTAAGTCTTAATTGTATAAGGAGTATAGTAGTCCAAACCATCAATCGTTTGCTGAACGGATAAATCTTTCAAATCCACTTCTTTAATCAGTGTTCCATTTTGAAAAATTTGGGCCTTGGCCTTAACAAAAGCAGACGTTGGGTCATCTAAGCGGTAGTTGACTGCTACTGCTTTTTTGCTCTCATCTTTAACAAGATTGGTGATTTCAACTGTTGGTTTGGTTTTAACAAGACTGCCAACCTTGACAATCTCTTTGGTTGGTTCTACTTCTGTACGTGAGATTTCCTTGCTAGCTTCCACCTTACCATCTACGAGATAATCTTCATACTCGATTGTCCGTAAACCGTCTTTTCCTTCCTGAGCAATTTCTCGATGATTTTTTAAGATAGTCGCATCTTCAATTTCTTCAGTTTCATGAGGAATGGTTTCTGTTACTGTACGATGATTGCTTGTCAAAGGCAGTTCAGGAAGAGTCTCTACTACAGCAGCCTCACCCTCGTGACCCGACTCTTGGGTACCTTGAGTGCTGATTGGATCTGTATACGCTGGTTGAACTGGTTGAACTAGAGCCTCACCATCATGACCTGACTCTTGTGTGCCTTGAGTACTGATCGATGCTGTGTAGGCTGGTTGAACTGGTTGAACTAGAGCCTCGCCCTCATGACCGGGCTCTTGCGTACCTTGGGTACTAATTGGAGCTGTGTAAGATGGCTGAACGGGTTGAACTAAGGCTTCACCCTCATGGCCGGGCTCTTGCGTGCCCTTACTGCTAACAACTTCTGTAGACTCTGGCACTGTTGGCTCAACTGGAGCTCCCTCCTGAGGACCTGTGTAAACTGGTAGTTCTGATTGAACCAGGGATTCGCCTTCATGACCTGACTCTTGTGTACCTTGGGTGCTAACGGGTTCTGTATAAGTCGGTTGAACGGGTTGAACTAGGGCATCGCCCTCATGACCTGGCTCTTGCGTACCTTGGGTACTAATTGGGGCTGTATAAGACGGCTGCTCTGCTTGGATTAGGGATTCGCCTTCATGACCTGACTCTTGTGTACCTTGGGTGCTAACGGGTTCTGTATAAGTCGGTTGAACGGGTTGAACTAGGGCATCGCCCTCATGACCCGGCTCTTGGCTCCCCTTTGCTTGCACTACAGTTTCATTGTTTTTTTGTAGTTGAGACTCTATAGGAGAAGGTGTTCCTCCTTGTTGTTCCTCTATCGTTGAGCTATCTACATTTTCTAAGTTAGACTTGCTGTCATGCGCCTTCTGTTTATCTGATTGCTTAACAACGTCTACTTTATTTTTCACATATCCTATGTATGTATAACCAGGAATATCAACCGGGGCTGGCAAGGCATCTCCTGCCTGAACCGATAGTTGAGTGTTATAAGCAGCTAGTGTTTCGCTAGTCAAGGCAAGGACAGTTGGAGACAGCAACTGGCTTCCTAGACTGGTTACTAACAAGAATCGACTAATCTTACTCTTGCCATCACGTCCCTTAAGAACTACTACAATCAATAAACTAAGGCCTGCCACTAAGGCAGCAGTTCCTAGAGAAGAGCTAGCTCCTGTGTTGGGTAGTACTTGATTTGCTCGATAAACAAGATAGTAGGTAGCATCTGTTTCTTCCGCTACTTGTGGTAGGGATGTAACTAAGAGAGTCTTCTCTTCATCAGTCAAATCCGACTCTAAAACATAAGTATAATTAACGGCATGAGATTCTTGGGCAGATACAGTCTGTAGGCCAGTTCCCATCAAAAAGAAACACGCAACTGCTACAGATACAAGGCCAACTGCCAATTTTCTCAATGAGAAATTCTGTCTTTTTTCTCCACTAGTTTTGAAATTCATATTCCCCTCTTTTTACATTTTTAAATTAGCATATTAATTTATAGCAAAATATACAACTCTTCCCATTATACATCAACTTTTTAAAAGATTCTAGGGATAGATATGCAAATAAGGGAATAATAAAAGGCATTCCTAAAATTAGATACCTAACTTCTGGAACACCTATCATATTTCTAAATTTTTATTTCACAACAAGCTCATAACGTGTCTTGCTTGTAAAGGTTTGACCGGCTTTAAGAATGACTTGGTCTTTGAGATCACTGTGAATGGCATCTGGTAAAGCTTGCGCTTCAAGTGCAATCCCATTGTGCTGTACCATTGGCTGACCTCCTATGATGACACTCTCATCCACAAAGTTTGCTGTGTAGACTACAAAGCATGGAGCCTCTGTCTTGAAAAGCAAGAAGCGACCTGAGTTTTGGTCATAAAGGAAACCAGCATTGTCATGACCTGCAGGAAGGGCAAATGGGTGGTCCAAACCAGATACTAGCTGGATTTGTTCGTCTTCTTCTGCAAAGATATCCTTCAACAAGACACCATTATAAATGTGTTTCACTACATCACGATTAGCATCTGGAGTTTTGGCAGGAACACCGTCGGGAGCGATTGGGTAAATGCCCTCTGTGTTTAGTTGGAAGACATGACGGTCAATCGTCTGCGTGAAATCACCAGACAAGTTAAAATAGCTGTGGTTGGTTGGATTGACCAGCGTATCTTGATCGGTCGTTACCTTGTAGCTGATTTCGTAGGCACCAGTTTCTTCCAAATAGTAGCTAATCCAAATCTTGAGATTGCCAGGAAATCCGCCTGTCCCATCTGTACGCTCTGTGTAGAGGGTCAAGCCATGGTCGCTCACTTCAACTGGTTCAAACAAACTGGAATCCCAACCTGTTGAACCACTGTGGTTACAATTGCTAGCATTGTTTACTTCAAGGTCATAGGTCGTACCATTTAGCTCAAAGGTCGCACCTGCAATACGGCCCGCCACAGGACCTACGCTAGCTCCATGCTTGGGACTATTGCCTACATAGCTATCAAAGTCATCAAATCCCAAAATAACATTGGCAAAATTTCCAGCCTTGTCAGGTGTGACATAGCGCAAGATAGTCGCACCATAAGTCATGATCTCAAGCTGGTAGCCACAGTCCGTCTCAAAGCGATAGGCCAAGACATCCTTGCCCTCAACATTTCCAAATACACGCTCTGTGTATACTTTCATTCTATTCTCCTTTTACTATTTCTCTCAAGCAAACAAACCATAGAAAGCGAATTGACAATCTATGGTTTGCCTGATGATATACAAATCCTCTTGTCAAGAATTCATAAACACTGTCTTATACTCAATGAAAATCAAAGAGCAAACTAGGAAGCTAGCCGCAGGCTGCTCAAAGCACTGCTTTGAGGTTGCAGATAGAACTGACGAAGTCAGCTCAAAACACTGTTTTGAGGTTGCCGGATAAGACTGACGAAGTCAGTAACATATACCTACGGCAAGGCTACACTAGTATGGTTTAAAGAGATTTTCGAAGAGTCTTACTTTTGATATTCGTGGATGATCACGCCTTGTACCACACGGTTCACTGTACCTGTAGGAGAAGGTGTATCAGGTTTATTTTCTACCTTGAGTGAAGTCAATAGGGCAAAGAGTTGGGCATAAACGATGTAAGGGAAGACACGGTAAATATCATTCAAGACACCGCCACAACCAAGTGGCACTTCTTTGACATTTTCAAGACCAAAGGCTTGATCACTCAAAAGCACAACACGACGAGCAATCTGATCACCAGCAACTTCACGAACCAAGTCTAAGTCGTACTTACGAGTGTAGTCTGTCGTTGTACCAAAGACCAAGACAACTGTATCTTCGTTGATAAGAGATTTTGGACCGTGACGGAAGCCGACTGGGCTTTCATACATAGTCGCAACTTGACCAGCAGTCAGTTCCAAAATTTTGAGCTGAGCTTCATGAGCAAGTCCAAAGAAAGGACCAGCGCCTAGATAGATGACACGGTTAAAGTCGAGGTCAACAAGCTCTTTGACATCTTCTGCATTGTCTAGAACTTTACGGGCAAGACTAGATACAACTTCAAAACGTTCAGCTTTAACAGCAAATTCTGTAGGATCAAAGACCAAGAGAGCTGTCAACATCATAGACGTAAAGCTAGAAGTCATAGCAAATCCAGCATCATTGGAAGCAGCTGGTTGCAAAAGCAAAAGATTGCGGTCATCTCCATGAGCTTGAAGAGCCAATTTACCATCTGCTGCACAAGTAATCGTCACTTGATAAAGCTCATCCACCAAGGCTTTGGCCAAATCAACAGTCGCCACACTTTCAGGTGAGTTCCCACTACGAGCAAAAGACACAAGGACAGTTGCCACATCTTTTTTCAAATAAGTTTCTGGATTGGCAACGATATCTGTTGTCGCAATGGCATTGAAATTCCATTTGCGTTCGTCATATACTTCCTTAAAGTAAGGTACCAAGGTATCTCCCACATAAGCAGAAGTCCCCGCACCTGTCAAAATAACCTTGATATAGTCATGTTTATCAGCAATCCCTTGTAGGAAGGCTGCAATTTCTTCACGTTTTGCTTGATAAGATTCAAAAGCTTCTTTCCATACATCAGGCTGTTGGTAGATTTCACGTGTAGTGATTTCTGCACCCAATTCGAGCAAGTCTTCTTTTGTATAATGTAGCATTGATTTCCTCTTTTTCTATTAAATATGGGAATGGGAGTAAGCCCCATTCCCATGTATATTCTATATAAAATGCTCTAACGATTTTCACGATATCACATCTTATTGAATCGAGTTCCAACTAAAATCTTTGGGAAAAAGACCGATTATCGTCGGAGCATCGCTCCATCCTCTTATCGCCTATTTTCCCTGTGATTTTCACGTTGTCACATCTTATTCATCTTCATCATCATCGAAGCCAGCTAATAAATCATTTACTTTTACGATACTTTCTGCAGCACGGCTCTTATAGTCTGCATCTGCGCCTGTAAGGCTCGCATTGATAAATTCAATCACCATTGGAAGATTCATCCCTGCGTAAAGTTCGATATCACGACCTTCCATGATCAAGCGACTCACCACGTTACATGGTGTTCCACCGAGAAGATCCGCAAAGACTAGGAAATCATCCAATCCTTCAATAGCAGCTTCAAATTTTGCAGTAAATTCTTCTGGGCCATCTTCTGGAAGAAGAGCCACTGCATGAATATTGTCTTGTGGACCCATGATCATTTCAGTGCTACCTTTAAGTTCTTCACAGAAACGACCATGACTCACCAAAATTAATGATTTAGCCATAAATTATGCGCCCATTCCAAGCAAGAATTTACCGATGAATGAAAGACCTACTGCAAGAGCGATAATGATACCGATAGCTTTAGTAGAAGTCATACCTTTCTTACCAAGCAACCAGAAGATAAATGCAGTAAAGATTGCTGGAAGTAAGCGTGGGAAGATTGAGTTCAAGATGTCTTGGAAGTCAATCATCTTTTCACCGATTGGCAATTTATAAGAAATTTCAAAGTTGATCATTGTGGCTACAAGAGCACCCATCATGAAGACACCAAGTACAGATGCAGCGTCAATCAAAGCTGTCAATGTACTTTGCATGTTGTTGATAAGGTTAACCCCTTCTTTGTAGGCAAATTCCAACTGTTTCCAACGGAAGATGTCATACGCTACTGCAACTGCAATCCAAAGGAAGATACCCCAAGGTTGGCCAGCGATAGCCATAGTTGCTGCGATAGATCCCATAATAGCAGGTACAAGAGAACCAAAGATTGTATCTCCAAGAGGAGCAAATGGTCCCATCAAACCTGTCTTGATACCGTTAACGGCATCTTTGGAACCTACACCATCTTTTTCTTCCATGGCAAGGTCAAAACCAGCGATAATGGTATGGAAGAATGGTGAAGTATTGAAGAATTGAGTATGAACTTTCATCATTTCTTTCAATTCAGGAGTTCCATCCCCATACATTTTACGCAATTGAGGCAAAATCATGTAAAGGTAACCAGATGCTTGCATACGTTCGTAGTTCCAACCCAATTGGAAAGTAAACAAGCTACGTTTGTTGATTTGATTAAAATCTTCTTTTGTAAGTTTGTAATTAGAATTCGTCATCTTCGATTTCCCCACTTTCTGATGGTGTAGAAGGTGCTGCTACAGCTACTTTTTGGCTATTTTTGAAGTGAAGCACTGCTAGGAAGATACCTACGATAGAGATACCAATCATAGACAATCCTTTGAAGTTGTTCACGAAACCAATTTTTTCAGCAACATCTTTAGGTAGAGTACCGATAATACCTGCAACAGCGCCACCAAGACCTGTTACGTATGAGTAAAGAACAGTCAACATAGCTGTTAAACCGAATCCCATAGCAAGGTAGTGAAGGTTACGTTTAACTGGAAGGTAACGAAGCAAGATTGCAAATCCAAGACCTGGAAGCATACGTCCTGCAAGTGTCAAACCATCTGCAACCCATTGGTATTGTTTAACCAAGTCTACTACTGTTTGTACAAATGCACCACCAAAGGCAAGGGCAAAGAAGACTGGAAGGGCACGAGAAAGAGCCCAAGGAAGAGCACCAAGAAGGTAGTTGCGTTCGATTGCTTTATAGTCAAAGCGTTCGATTGCAGCATCAATACGGTGTGCGAAGAAAGTAGTTGTCATACGTCCAAGAACGTCGAAGTATGTTAAAAGTGCTGCTACTGGTACAGCGATTGTTGTAATCGCAAGGTCTGTAGCGATTCCTTGTGAAACTGAGAATGCTGTTGCAAGAACCGCACCAGAAGTTGCGTCGATACGAGAAGCACCACCGAAGGTACCAACCCCAAGTACGAACAACTGCAAGCTACCACCGATAAACAAACCAGTTGTCACATCTCCCATGATTAAACCAGTAATGAAACCAGCAAATACAGGGGAACCTGCAGATGAAACGATCGTCAACTCATCACAGATTTGATAAGCTGAGTACAAAGTGAGAAGTAAAATTTGCCACCATTGTATCATAACAATGACCTCCTAAAAATTTTTTCCTATTTTAATAAGCTCAAAAAGTCTGAAACTGGATCATTTGGAACCATTTGAGCAGTAAGTTTAACACCTTTTTCTGCCAGTTTGTGGAAGTCTTCCACATCCTTGTCCACTACGTTGATAGAACGTGTGATGGCGCGAGTTTCTGGTGTTTGAGACATATTCCCAACATTAAGGGTTTCAAGTGGTACACCTGCTTCTACCAAACCAAGGAAACGGTCTGGTTTACGAGCCACGATAAAGAGACGTTGGCTATCGTATTTACCAGCAAGAATATTGGCTGCCGCTTTCTCAATTGGCAAAATACTCAATTTCACACCTGGTGGTGTCGCTAATTTCAAACCACTCTTTTCAACGTCGTTGTTGACAACTTCGTCATCCACAACCATAATACGTGAAACATTTAGTTTTCCAGCCCAAAGATTGGCTACTTGTCCGTGGATCAAACGTCCATCGATACGGCATCCTACAATTGTCATAAATTTTCCCCCTTTATGTGTTTTAGTGTAGGTTTACGAGTTAAATAAATCTCTTCTTTATATTCACCTTCTGTTTCAAAGATAATGATGCGGTTAGCACCTTCCTTTAGATAGCTATGAGGAATATAAAGCGAGAGGGTTGGGCCGACGTTCCAAAAACGTCCTAGGTTCTGCCCATTGACAAAGGCAACTCCCTTACCAAACTCAGACAAGTCTAGGTAAGTATCTTTTGGCTCTTGGACTGTAAAGTCATAAGCATAAAAGGCTGGTTGTCCTTCTGTCCATCCTTTTGAAAAATCAATTTTCTCAGGATTGTCTAGTGGGAGTGGATAGTGTTTCCAGTTTAGTAAGAAGTGTAAATCCTTACAAACCCCTGTCCGAATTCCCTTACGTTGCGTATCTGCTAAGAACTTGTGTCCATAGTTGACACGCCCCATATTTTCTACCAAGATATCTAACCTGGATAGCGCTTTCTTTTTACCTTGATAAAAAATATCTTCCCCAATCTCTGTCTGATATTGGGTTTCGACCCACTGACCATCGACATAAAGCTGAGCTCTATCTCGACCGTCAATGATACGAAGTCTTTCTTCTTCTGCATCCCAGTTTGTTTCTGTTCGATAGAGTAGATAGCCATAGCTTTGTCCCAACTCCTCCATCTTTTTAGGATAGAGGCTTTCTACTGGACTTGACAAGCTATCCAAGGTTTCAAACAAGGAAACTTTTTCAACTAGTGGAATAGCATCCAACTCCATACTCTCTTTGTAGAGTGGTTCCAGCTGCGGATACTCTGGAAAATGTGTTGCCATCATCTTCTTGACTGCCAGATATTTGGCAGTTGGATTTCCTTCCTCATCTAGAAGGGCATCATAATCATAAGATGTAACTTGTGGTAGGTCCAAAGTCCCTCGAGCTGAGCAACCATTCATGAAGCCAAAGTTTGTACCACCGTGGAACATATAAAGATTGATGGAGCCTTGTTCCAAAACCTCTCGAACAGCTTCTGCCAATTCTTTGGGATCCCGTGTGATAATCGGTTCCTTCCAACGATTGAACCAGCCATCCCAGAACTCCATACACATGAGTGGCCATTTCTTGCCATGTTCATCAAAGAATTCCTGCATCTGTGAAAAATTGTACGGAGCTTTAGAACCAAAGTTTCCTGTTACAAAGAGGTCATCTTCGATTAAGGTTCCAGCTTTCAGAGTAGCTCTCCATGGACCATCTGATGTAAAGAGAGGACAGGTTACGCCACGCTCTTCCATCAACTGTCGAATTGCTCTCAGGTAAGCCTTATCTTCTCCATAAGAACCATACTCATTTTCAACCTGCATCATAAGGATATTGCCACTATTGTCCAACAAATGTGGAACCAATCGTGACAAGAGCTGGTCATAGTAGCGACCGACAGCTTCAATATAAGCAGGATCTGAGGAACGAAGCCTCATATTCTTGGTTAAAAGCCAAGCTGGTAAGCCACCGAATTCCCACTCCGCACAGATAAAGGGAGAGGGACGAACGATAGCGTAAAGACCCAAATCTTGCGCTGTCTGGAGAAATCGCTCCAAATCCAGAGCTCCTTCAAAGTGAAATTCACCCTCACGAGGCTCGTGTAAATTCCAAGCTACATAAGTCTCTACTGTATTAAAACCAAGAGCCTTCAAGTTATAGAGCGAATGATACCAATCTTCTGGAGGAACCCTAAAATAATGAATGGCGCCAGATAAAATCTTAAATGATTTTCCATCGAGATAAAAATCATCCCGTATCTCAAATCGTGTCATATTCTTACCTTCTGACAACTAAAGTTTACGCTTTCATTTGTTGATATAGTAAATATATCTCAATATCCTGCATTTGTCAATAGGTTTTCACAATTTTTTTCATTTTTCACTAAATTTTACACAAAAAACTTATAAAAATCTTGTAATCTATAGTCATAACAACATTTTGGCACCATGTATAAAAATGTAGGTTTTTCTATTTATTCCTATGTAAATTAACCTTATAGCCTATTATTCTAATTTTTTTATTCAAAAGGCTACTATTCTTTCCAGTTTTATGGTAAAATCTTTAACGGAGAAGGAAAATCGAGGTGAAAATATGGCAATTCCAAAGTATCAATATATTAAAGATGAGTTAAAGAACAAAATCATTTCTGGTCAATTTGCTAGTGGAGATAAATTCTACACTGAAGCTGAATTGATTGCAATGTATGATGTTAGTTCTATCACAGTTGTTCGCGCCTTAAACGACCTTGCCAAGGATGGCTATATTGTCCGCCAACAGGGAAAGGGTACATTCGTTTCACGCGCACGCAAACACAAACTCGTAGAGTTTTCAGATGTAGAAGTTTTTGAAACTAAAGATGATAAAGTTACCGTCCTTTCTATTGAGCGTGGAAACAAACTAAGCTACTTAGAAAAACTTGGACTACGCGGAGATCAGTTCTACTACAAGATTGAACGCGTACGCGAAACAGGTGGTGTTGTCTACATCTACCATACATCTTACATTCCAGAACAATACATCAACGCAAATTATCCAAATCTTGAATATTATAGCTCTATCTATAACCGTTTCAAATTGGATTACCACATTCACATGAATGATGAACATTTTGAAGAAATCAATGAAATAGCATTTCCAACTCCAGAACATGCGGCTTCGGTCCTCGGAGTCGATGAACAATTCCCAACCGTTTTACAAACCAAGACTACTAAACTAGAGTCTACTGGTCAAGTTCTCGCTTACAGCGAAACATATAAACGAGCGGATTACTACAAAATCAAATTCATTTCATGTGACCGTGATCACTAAGAAGAAAGCCTAAGCCTTGCTTGGGCTTTTTCTATGCTTATTATACCATACCAAAAAGGTAGCGCTTACCTATTTTTGGAAGATTCTATAATTTGTGGAGTATTTTATAGAAATAGAACCAAAAAGATTCTACTAGATATATATATGTATCTTTTCCGACCAATCTGAAATCTTAAGTTTAAATTTTATATTTTTTTATACTTATTATAGTTTTTTGTCATCTCCTCTTGACTCTCGTTAATATAAGAAATAAAATAAAGGTGTTGATTTATGTAAACGCTATCAATATAACAATGCAATCAGGAGGTTTTGCAATGAAACATGAAAAACAACAGCGTTTTTCTATTCGTAAATACGCTGTAGGAGCAGCTTCTGTTCTAATTGGATTCGCCTTCCAAGCACAGACTGTTACAGCCGATGGAGTTACTCCTACTACTACAGAAAACCAACCGACCATCCATACGGTTTCTGATTCCCCTCAATCATCCGAAAATCGGACTGAGGAAACACCTAAAGCAGAGCTTCAACCAGAAGCTCCAAAAACTGTAGAAACAGAAATTCCAGCTGCTGATAAGGTAGCTAGTCTTCCAAAAACAGAAGAAAAACCACAAGAGGAAGTTAGTTCAACTCCTAGTGATAAAGAAGAAGTGGTAACTCCAACTTCTGCTGAAAAAGAAACTGCTAATAAAAAGGCAGAAGAAGCTAGCCCTAAGAAAGAGGCTGATTCTAAAGAGTCAAATACTGACAAGACTGACAAGGATAAACCAGCTAAAAAAGATGTAGCGAAAGCAGAGGCTGACAAACCGGCAACAGAGGCAGGAAAGGAACGTGCTACAACTGTAAATGAAAAACTAGCTAAAAAGAAAATTGTTTCTATTGATGCTGGACGTAAATATTTCTCACCAGAACAACTCAAGGAAATCATTGACAAAGCGAAACATTATGGCTACACTGATTTACACCTATTAGTTGGAAATGATGGACTCCGCTTCATGTTGGACGATATGAGCATCACAGCTAACGGCAAGACCTATGCCAGTGACGATGTCAAACGTGCCATTGAAAAAGGTACAAATGATTATTACAACGATCCAAACGGCAATCACTTAACAGAAAGTCAAATGACAGATTTGATTAACTATGCCAAAGATAAAGGTATCGGTCTCATTCCAACAGTAAATAGTCCTGGTCACATGGATGCAATCCTCAATGCCATGAAAGAATTGGGAATCCAAAACCCTAACTTTAACTATTTTGGGAAGGAATCAGCCCGTACTGTCGATCTTGACAACGAACAAGCAGTCGCTTTTACAAAAGCCCTTATCGATAAATATGCTGCTTATTTCGCGAAAAAGACTGAAATCTTCAACATCGGACTGGATGAATATGCCAATGATGCAACAAACGCTAAAGGTTGGAGCGTTCTTCAAGCTGATAAATACTATCCAAACGAAGGCTACCCTGTAAAAGGCTATGAAAAATTTATTGCCTACGCCAATGACCTAGCTCGTATTGTAAAATCGCACGGTCTAAAACCAATGGCTTTCAATGATGGTATCTACTACAATAGTGATACTAGCTTCGGAACGTTTGACAAAGATATCATCGTTTCAATGTGGACTGGTGGTTGGGGAGGTTACGACGTCGCTTCTTCTAAACTTCTAGTAGAAAAAGGTCACCAAATCCTAAACACTAACGATGCTTGGTACTATGTTCTTGGGCGAAATGCAGATGGCCAAGGTTGGTACAACCTTGATCAAGGCTTAAACGGTATCAAGAACACTCCAATCACTTCAGTACCAAAATCCGACGGAGCAACTATTCCATTCATCGGTGGTATGGTAGCTGCGTGGGCCGACACTCCATCTGCACGTTATTCACCGTCACGCCTCTTCAAACTCATGCGTCAATTCGCAAATTCTAACGCTGAATACTTCGCAGCTGATTATGAGTCTGCAAAAAAAGCACTTAACGAGGTACCAAAAGACCTTAACCGTTATACTGCAGAAAGCGTCGCAGCGGTTAACGAAGCGGCAAAAGTCATCCGTTCACTTGATAGCAACCTCAGCCGTGCCCAACAAGACACGATTGACCAAGCAATTGCAAAACTTCAAGAAGCAGTCAGCAATTTGACCTTCACACCAGAAGCTCAAAAAGAAGAAGAAGCTAAACGTGAGGTTGAAAAACTTGCCAAAAACAAGGTAATCTCAATCGATGCTGGACGCAAATACTTTACTCTTGACCAACTCAAACACATCGTAGATAAGGCCAGTGAGCTCGGATATTCTGATGTTCATCTCCTTCTAGGAAATGACGGACTTCGCTTCCTACTCGATGATATGACCATTACTGCCAACGGAAAAACCTATGCTAGTGATGACGTTAAAAAAGCTATTATCGAAGGAACTAAAGCTTACTACGACGATCCAAACGGCACTGCACTAACACAGGCAGAAGTGACAGAACTAATTGAATACGCTAAATCTAAGGGCATCGGTCTCATCCCAGCTATTAACAGTCCAGGTCACATGGATGCTATGCTGGTTGCCATGGAAAAATTGGGTATTAAAAATCCTCAAGCCCACTTTGACAAAGTCTCCAAAACAACTATGGACTTGAGAAACGAAGAAGCGATGAACTTTGTAAAAGCCCTCATCGGTAAATACATGGACTTCTTTGCAGGAAAAACAAAGATTTTCAACTTTGGTACTGACGAATACGCTAACGATGCGACTAGTGCCCAAGGCTGGTACTACCTCAAATGGTATCAACTCTATGGCAAGTTTGCCGAATATGCCAACACCCTTGCTGCTATGGCTAAGGAAAGAGGGCTTCAACCAATGGCCTTCAACGATGGCTTCTACTATGAGGACAAGGACGATGTTCAGTTTGACAAAGATGTCTTGATTTCTTACTGGTCTAAAGGCTGGTGGGGCTACAACCTCGCATCACCTCAATACCTAGCAAGCAAGGGTTATAAGTTCTTGAATACCAACGGTGACTGGTACTACATTCTCGGTCAAAAACCAGAAGATGGTGGTGGTTTCCTCAAAAAAGCTATTGAGAATACTGGAAAAACACCATTCAATCAACTAGCTTCTACCAAATATCCTGAAGTAGACCTTCCAACAGTCGGAAGTATGCTTGCTATCTGGGCAGATAGACCAAGCGCTGAGTACAAGGAGGAAGAAATCTTTGAACTTATGACTGCCTTTGCAGACCACAACAAAGACTACTTCCGTGCTAATTATAATGCTCTCCGCGAAGAATTAGCTAAAATTCCTACAAACTTAGACGGATATAGCACAGAAAGTCTTGAGGCCCTTGACGCAGCTAAAACAGCTCTAAATTACAACCTCAACCGTAATAAACAAGCTGAGCTTGACACACTTGTAGCCAACCTAAAAGCCGCTCGCTTAGGTCTTAAACCAGCTGCAACTCATTCAGGAAGCCTGGATGAAAATGAAGTGGCTGCCAATGTTGAAACCAGTCCAGAACTCATCACAAGAACTGAAGAAATTCCATTTGAAGTTATCAAGAAAGAAAATCCTAACCTCCCAGCTGGTCAGGAAAATATTATTACAGCAGGAGTCAAAGGTGAACGAACTCATTACATCTCTGTACTCACTGAAAATGGAAAAACAACAGAAACAGTCCTTGATAGCCAGGTAACCAAAGAAGTTGTAAACCAAGTGGTTGAAGTCGGCGCTCCTGTAACTCACAAGGGTGATGAAAGTGGTCTTGCACCAACTACTGAGGTAAAATCTAGACTAGATGTTCAAGAGGAAGAAATTCCATTTACCACAGTGACTCGTGAAAATCCACTCTTACTCAAAGGAAAAACACAAGTCATTACTAAGGGCGTCAATGGACATCGTAGCAACTTCTACTCTGTGAGCACTGTTGATGGCAAGGAAGTGAAAACACTTGTAGATAGTCTTGTAACCAAAGAAGCAGTTACTCAAATTGTTGAAGTCGGAACCCTTGTAACACATGTAGGTGATGAACATGATCTTGCTCCAGTTGCAGAAACAAAACCTAGACTTGATATCCAAGAAGAAGAAATTCCATTTACCACAGTGACTCGTGAAAATCCACTCTTGCTCAAAGGAAAAGCACAAGTCATTACTAAAGGTGTCAACGGTCGCCGTACAAACTTCTACTCTGTGAGCACTTCTGCCGATGGTAAGGAAGTGAAAGCACTTGTAAATAGTGTCGTAGCACAGGAAGCTGTTACTCAAATAGTCGAAGTCGGAACTATGGTAACACATGTAGGCGATGAAAACGGACAAGCCGCTATTGCTGAAGAAAAACCAAAACTAGAAATCCCAAGCCAACCAGCTCCATCAACTGCTCCTGCTGAGGAAAGCAAAGCTCTTCCTCAAGGTCCAGCTCCTGTGGCAACAGAGAAAAAACTTCCTGAAACAGGAAGTCACGATTCTGCAGGACTAGTAGTCGCAGGACTCATGGCCTCACTAGCAGCCTATGGACTCACTAAAAGAAAAGAAGACTAAGTCTTTTCGATAAAAAATAAACAGCGAGATTGAAGCTCGCTGTTTATTTTTTAATTAATCACCCAGTCCAAGACGTTCAAAGATATCATCCACTCGTTTAGTGTAATAAAGAGGGTTGAAGATTTCATCGATTTCTTCTTGAGTCAGACGTGAGGTTACTTCTGAATCTGCTTCAAGAAGTGGTTTAAAATCTACTTGGTTGTCCCAAGAGTAGGCTGTTTTTGGTTGCACCAAGTCATAGGCTTGCTCACGGGTCATCCCTTTTTCAATCAAGGTCAACATGGCACGTTGGCTAAAGATAAGACCAAAGGTTGAGTTCATGTTGCGGATCATATTTTCTGGGAAGACTGTCAAATTCTTGACAATATTTCCGAAACGGTTAAGCATATAGTCGATCAAGATGGTCGTATCTGGTGTGATGATACGCTCAGCTGATGAGTGAGAGATGTCACGCTCATGCCAGAGAGCCACGTTTTCATAAGCCGTAATCATGTGACCACGGATAACACGCGCAAGACCAGTCATGTTTTCAGAACCGATAGGGTTGCGTTTGTGAGGCATTGCTGAAGACCCTTTTTGTCCCTTGGCAAAAAACTCTTCCACTTCGCGTTGTTCAGATTTTTGCAAACCACGAATCTCGGTCGCCATGCGTTCGATGGAAGTCGCAATGCTAGCAAGAACTGCAAAATACTCAGCGTGGAGGTCACGAGGAAGCACCTGTGTAGAGATTTCTTGAGCACGGATACCAAGCTTGTCGCAGACATATTGCTCTACGAATGGTGGGATGTTGGCAAAGTTCCCAACCGCACCAGAAATCTTACCAGCTTCTACACCAGCAGCCGCATGCTCGAAACGCTCGATATTGCGCTTCATTTCGCTGTACCAAGTCGCCAATTTAAGACCAAAGGTTGTAGGCTCAGCATGCACACCGTGGGTACGCCCCATCATGATGGTGAACTTGTGTTCTTTCGCTTTGTCAGCGATGATGTTGGTGAAGTTTTCAAGGTCACGACGGATGATGTCGTTGGCCTGCTTGTAGAGGTAACCGTAGGCCGTATCCACCACGTCGGTAGAAGTCAAGCCATAGTGAACCCACTTACGCTCTTCGCCAAGCGTCTCAGAAACCGCACGTGTGAAGGCAACCACATCGTGGCGCGTCTCCTGCTCAATCTCCAAAATACGGTCGATGTCAAAGTCCGCTTTCTCGCGAATCAAAGCCACATCTTCCTTAGGGATTTCCCCCAACTCAGCCCATGCCTCGTCAGCCAAGATTTCCACCTCAAGCCATGCACGGTATTTATTTTCTTCAGTCCAAATGTTCGCCATTTCAGGGCGAGAGTAACGGTCAATCATAATTTAAGATACCAAGGACAACCAGAAAGTGACTGCATTTTAGGAAACCAACAACGGACGCTTGCGTCCTAGGAGGTTTATCTAAATTCCGAGCTTTCCGCCCAGGTTCAGTTCTGCATACTAGATGCCCATTTCCTTTCTATTTATTCATATTAATAATACTCTTGGCGCTAGTTAATAATGTAAAATTCAAAAATACTGTTAAATTTTGTAAACTAGCTCTAAAGTTTTTTTGTCATTTCCATCAATCTTTCTGAATAAATTACATTATTCGTTCCACGGTAACTATTATCATGGTGTGGGCTATTAGAATAATTCATTACTAATTTTAAATCGGTTAATAGCGGCTTCAACCTAAACATTTCTCTGTACTTACCATTTTCTTCTGAAGCTTCGATAAATTTTATATAACTATTTAGCCACACTTCCTTAGAGTTATATTTATAATATTTTATTCTAAATATTCCTTCAAGAGTTACTCTTAGCGTCGAATAAACCAACCTATCATGATACTCATCTCTTGAACCATTCATAACATAATCATTCAATATCTCCAAATTCTTCACAAAAGGCGATAAATTAACTGTATAGAAATCCACTTCTCTTATGACAACATTATTGCCTGTATTATACAATTCAATAGTAGTAGTCTCCTCTTTTTTTCCTAATTTAACTAAACGTTCATATATCTCTTCCCCAAATAGAGAATCATGCGTCAATAGAATAAATTGTGAGACCTTCTGACTAGCAGATGTTAAAAGTTGTATAGTGACATCTTTCCTAGTTATGTCAAAACTTGTAAAAGGGTCATCCACCACTACATTTAAATTATTGCTAATTGGAACCAAATCAAGTTTTGCTAAAAAAGAACATACTGCTATTGCATTTTTATTTCCCTCACTTAAAATATAGTCAAAAGAAGTCAAACTTCTAGTGTCCAAAGTTCCCTGATAATCATTAATATTAAGACTAAATATTATTGAAAATGCTTTTTGTCCGCTAACTTCTCTAAAGTAGACTAATTTAGTCTCATTTATATAGAGGCCCATCATATAATTTCCAAGATATTCATTGACCTTATTCTTAAATTTTTCAACAAAGTTTTCAAAAGAATGAAATAATGGCCCATTTTCACGTTCAATTTTTGATAATTCTTCTTTTAATTTTTGTAACTTATCTAATCTTTTTAATTTTTCAAGCCCTCTCCTTTTAATTGAGTATATATCAGAATTTATTTTAA
Source organism: Streptococcus sp. HMSC077D04 (assembly GCF_001808785.1). Taxonomy (GTDB): domain Bacteria; phylum Bacillota; class Bacilli; order Lactobacillales; family Streptococcaceae; genus Streptococcus; species Streptococcus mitis_BX. Next base: position 27,084 of record NZ_KV794516.1, read on the forward strand.
TATAACGTGATAAAATCTTCATTAAATTATTATGATTTCCAAAAATGCTTTTCATTTCATTTTCTGTAAATCTAAAACAATAATTGTTTTTTTCAGAATAGAAATTATTAAATACTATGGTTGGATTGTTCAATAAATCAAAATTATAATGCCATTTATGATCTGAAAAAGCAATATATTCCGTTTCCCCTTTGGTTGTTTTTAAATCAGTCGCAAGTTTGATAAGCGTTCTACCATTAGAACCAAATCTTTTTTTCTTATATATTATGTCCACATTGTTTTCCATCAAAGACTGAAAAATCAATGAAAATGTTGTTTTCCCAGAACCATTTGGCGCAAATATTATTGTGTTTTTTTTTAATTGAATATCTCTTATAGATTCAAATGTTCCGTAATTATCAATACATTTTATACTTGTAAACATTAAAATCAATCCCTTTCCCAAACTCCTCTACCTCATCCGGTACATCACTAAACAAAGTCACATGCCCCATCTTACGATTGTGCTTCGCTTCTATTTTACCATACATATGGAGGTGGGCGCTTGGATTTTCTGTGACATATTTTTCAGCGGCCTCGACGTGTTGGCCGAGAACATTGAGCATAACGGCTGGGGCATGCAGTTTAATTGCTGGTAATGGTGCTCCGAGAACACCCAAGATATGGGTGTCAAATTGTGAGAAGTCGCAGGCTTCAATTGAATAATGCCCAGAGTTGTGTGGACGTGGCGCAATTTCATTGACAATGATGTCATCAGCAGTCGCAAACATTTCCACACAGAGAGTTCCAGACAAGTTGAGTTGTTCTGCGATTCGCACTGCCATTGTTTTGGCTTTCTCAGCTAGACTATCAGAAATGCGAGCTGGCACGATGGTCTTAGACAGGATATTGTTGCGGTGAATATTTTCCTGAACTGGGAAAACTGTCACATCCTTGCCATTTCCTGACACGATGACAGAAATCTCAAGGTCAAAATTGACAAATTCTTCCAAAACACAGTCTGCTGAATCAGCCAGCACATAGGCTTCTGCTAAATCTTCTGCTGAGCGAATGACCTTTTGCCCATGCCCATCATAGCCACCAGTTGCAGTCTTGAGGACATAGTTTTTCGACAGGTCGATATCTGCCAAGTCTTGGCTAGAAGTCACGACCTTGTAGGGTGCCACAGTGACTTGAGCCTTGTTTGCGAGAAAGTCCTTTTCAAAGATGCGATTTTGCGAAATGCGGAGTAGGTCTGTCCCTTGAGGGAGTTGCCCATCCTTGATGACAGCATCCAGCCCATCAGCATCGACATTCTCAAATTCATAGGTGAGGACATTACAACGCTCAGCCAACTGACGGAGGGCGTCCACATCATTATAAGGAGCCACGATGATTTCCGCCACGCGAGAAGCTGGACAATCCGCAGCAGGATCCAGCGCGATAACCTTGTGGCCCATGTAGATAGCAGAAATAGCCATCATCTGACCCAGCTGACCGCCACCGATAATTCCGATTGTTTTAGATGAGTTCATTGGTAGACTCCTCTGCAATTTTTCCTTGTTCTTCTGCGAAATCTGCCAAAGCTGTCGCAATAGCCTGATCCTCTACTGATAGGAGACGGAGGGCAAAGAGAGCTGCATTGGTAGCACCTGCTTCACCAATAGCCATGGTTGCGACTGGTACTCCACCTGGCATCTGTACGATAGAGTAGAGCGAGTCCACGCCACTAAGAGCACGTGATTTGACAGGCACCCCGATGACAGGAAGAGTTGTTTTTGCTGCTACCATTCCTGGCAAATGGGCTGCGCCTCCAGCACCTGCGATGATGACCTTGATACCGCGACTACGTGCTTCCTCCGCATGTCTAAACATGAGATCTGGAGTACGGTGGGCAGAGACAACCTTCTTTTCGTAGGCTACACCGAAACGGTCTAGGACTTCGGCAGCTTTTTGCATGGTTGCCCAGTCAGATTTTGAGCCCATGATAATGGAAATTACGGGTTTCATTTCTTCTCCTTTTTCCTGTTTTTCAACAATCACATTAGGTTGTGAGGGACGGTAGCAGCCACCAAAGGTATCTCATGCCTAAATTGGAAGCCCAAGGTCTTCTAATTTCCCTGAACGATTGGATTGTCATCCAATCGTTCTTTCACAACGGCGGAGATTGTTCTATATTAGCTCGCTTTCGCTCGCCATTGACAAATTTAGTATCTGTTAATCTTTTATCGCCTTACTTCCGATATCTGTTCGGTAAAAGAGGCCTTCTGTGTTTTGTTTGTTAAGTTCGCTGTAGATGGTATCTTGAGTTTCTTTGACAGTTTCTGCTGTGGTGACGAGCATATAGACACGTCCGCCGTTTGAAAGCAGTGCTCTGCTATTTTCCGCAAACTTAGCCCCTGCATAATAGGTGATAATGTCGCCTTCTGTCTTGGCTGGCAACTTGACACCTTTTTCATAGTCTAACGGATAACCGTTGGATGCGACAACCACACCCAGAGTCACACCCTTGTCCGTCCAGATGATGTTTGGCTCCTTGCCATCGAGGATATCCGTAATATTTTGTGCAAAGTCAGATGTTAAACGAGGCAAGATGATTTGCGTTTCAGGATCTCCGAAGCGAGCATTAAACTCGATGACCTTAGGTCCATCAGCTGTCAAGATAAGCCCTGCGTAAAGAACTCCCAGATAAGGGCGACCTTCTTTAATCATCCCTTCGAGGACTGGCTTGACAATCGTGTCAACCGCTGTATCAACCACACTCTGTGGCAAGTGTGGAACTGGCGCATAGGCACCCATACCACCCGTGTTAGGACCCTTGTCGCCATCGTATGCACGTTTGTGGTCCTGAGCTGTCGGCATGATGTAGAACTTATTGCCATTGACAAAGGCAAAGAGAGAGAACTCCTCCCCATCAAGAAATTCCTCGATAACCACACGCGCACCTGAGTCACCGAATTTATTGTCCAAGAGTATCTCATGAGCGGCTTCGACCGCTTGATCAACCGTCTCAGCAACGACGACGCCTTTCCCGAGCGCCAATCCGTCCGCTTTGACGACGATAGGCGCTCCCTGCTTTTCGATGTAGGCCTTGGCCTCCTCGAAATCTGAAAATGTACCATAGGTTGCTGTCGGAACGTCGTATTTGACCATGATTTCCTTAGCAAAATCCTTGGACCACTCCAGCTCAGCTGCCAATCTTGTCGGACCAAAGGCTTTGAGACCAGCTGCATGGAAATCATCCACGATACCAGCCGCAAGGGCGTCATCTGGCCCGATAAATGACCAAGCAATATCATTGGCTTGTACAAACTCAATCAATTTAGAATGTTCGGAAATGGAGATATTTACCAATTCCAAACCATCCAGAGTCATCCCGTCATTCCCAGGAGCAACAAAAACCTTTTCTACCTCTTTTGACTCAAGCAACTTCTTAGCAATCGCATGTTCACGACCACCCGAACCGACAACAAGCAGTTTCATTCTTCAACCTCTTTTGCGAATTATTTACTAATATTATACCATAATCGTTCGTTTTAATCTTGTTTCGTTTCACTTTTAAAGCAAAAAAAGGAAAGAAACTGTTTTCTTCCCTCTTTTTCTTAATGTCTAAAATGTCTCACTCCGTTATATATTCCTCTTTCAACACTTTAGTAATGTTCGGTTCCAATAAATTAACAAAATACCTTTTCAAATTTAAAATATTATCAACCTGTTTTTTATCTAACCTAAAAGAACGACCAGTTTGAGGTTCCTTTAATGTACGTAATAGATCTTTGCCAGTTGGCCATACTAGTTTTCTTGCCTGTGGTTGAAAAGGGGTTACTCCCGTCCCTGGCATTATTCCCTCAATAAATCCATTTGAATTTGCTGTACTTGAACTTTTATTTATCAATGTGACAGTAGCAAATCCTAACGAAACTTCGCCAAATACAACAATAATGAAAGGGCGAATATCATACTCTGATTCACTGTTAGAATAATAATTAAGCTCCTTTTCAATCCCATATTTATACTTGTTGTTTTTAAAAATATTTTGTTTTAGTTTAACCACTGTTAAATCATCATCATTTAACGAATGCTCTTTACTATTAAATTCTATCAGACTGTCATTCTTTGAAAAAATCATAAATACATCTGGATTTGATCCAAATTCTCCTTCGAATGCTATCGAAGAGAAGGCATAAAAACCATGCTTGTAATCACCTCTAAGTTTCCATGACATAGTACTTTGACCAACCAAAGGAAAATGTATATTTTCAATTCTGCTTTTTCTGATATATCTTCTTTTATTGATAGCATTTATTAATTCTCCAAAATCTGGACTAATTCCAATGGTTGGCCCAGATAACGACATCCCTATATTTAATGACATCTTAACTTCTCCATTCTATTGATTTACCTAATTATATAAAGATACCAGATTCTTGTATAATCCTCATTTTTTAATGTCTAAAATGTCTCACGCCTGTAAAGACCATGGTCAAGCCATATTTATCCGCAGCTTCGATGGACTCTTGGTCACGGACCGATCCACCTGGCTGGATGATAGCCTTGATACCTGCTTTAGCGATTTCTTCCACGTTATCTGCAAATGGGAAGAAGGCATCGGAAGCAAGCACAGCGCCGTCAAGGCGGTCTTTGGCTTGGTCAATGGCGATGCGAACAGAAGCTACACGGTTAGTTTGCCCTGGGCCAACGCCAAGCGTCATATGATCGTTGGTTATGATGATTCCGTTTGATTTCACATACTTGATGGCTTTCCAAGCGAACTCAAGGGCAGTAGCCTCTGTCTCCGTTGGTTGGCGTTTGGTCACCACTTGCCAGTCAGCTGGGCTTTCCTTGACCACGTCTTGGTTTTGTACCAGAAGTCCACCAACCACGCCTGTGTATTCTACTTCCACTTCACTAGCCTCTTGAGCATCAAATGGCAAGGCAAGGATACGCAAGTTTTTCTTTTTGTTGGTCAAAATGGCTAGCGCTTCATCCGTATAGCTTGGTGCAATGATAATTTCAAGGAATACACCATGCATCTTCTCAGCTGTCGCAGCATCTACCTCACGGTTAAGAACGACAATCCCACCAAAGATAGAAACTGGGTCAGACTCATAAGCGTAGTCCCAAGCAGTCTCGATGTCATCAGCCTGACCGATTCCACATGTGTTCATGTGTTTGAGAGCCACAACAGTTGGACGGTCTTTGAAATCACGGATAATACGAATGGCAGCGTCAGCATCGCGGATATTGTTGAATGACAATTCTTTCCCGTTGAGCTGTTTCGCTGAAGCAATCGAGTAGTCTGTTGGCAAAGCTTTTTGGTAGAAATCCGCGTCTTGTTGAGGGTTCTCACCGTAACGCATAGCTTGTTTGAGGTCATAGGTCAAAGTGAGCTTTTCAGGTTTGCTTTCCCCCACTTGAGCTGTGAAATACTCTGCAATCAAGGCGTCATAAGCCGCTGTATGACGGAAAACCTTGGCTGCCAAACGTTGGCGGGTTTCGTAAGTCGTTTCGCCGTTGGCTGACAACTCGTTAAGCACCACATCATAGTCAACAGGGTCTACAACAACTGTTACGCTGGCATGATTCTTCGCTGCCGAGCGAAGCATAGATGGCCCACCGATATCGATGTTCTCCACCGCATCAGCATAAGTCACGTCTGGTTTGAGAATCGTTTCTTTAAAGGGATAGAGATTGACCACCACAAGGTCAATCAATTCAATCTTATTATCTTTAGCCGCTTCTAGGTGGCTATCCAAGTCGCGCCGAGCAAGGAGCCCACCGTGGATATTTGGATGGAGGGTCTTGACACGACCGTCCATCATCTCTGGAAAACCAGTCACATCATCGATAGCAATGATGTCCACACCAGCAGTATCAAGGGCAACCTTAGTTCCACCAGTCGAGATAATCTCCCAACCAAGTTTTTTAAGTTCTTGGGCAAATTCAACAATGCCCGCTTTGTCTGAGACGCTGATTAAGGCGCGTTTAGTCATGTTTTTTCCTTTCATTTTCAAACTCTCTACCTACGAATTTTTCGATTCATAAAGTGTAGGGAGACGATTACCAAGACTCCCAAAATTACTGTCAGTAAAAATCTCCCCCAATAGGGAATCTCTGGGAACAAAAAATTTACTAGTAAACGTAGAATGATTACCAAGGTAATCAAGGCAAGTGTTTCCAACCATTTTTTCATTTACTTGTCCAACAATTCTCTAATAACTTCCGGATACAACTTGTACTCTGCTTCATGAATCCGTTCTTCAAAACTGTCAATGGTATCATCAGCTAGTCGCGGTACACGGACTTGTTTGATGATCTTACCAGTGTCCACACCAGAATCTACCCAGTGAATGGTCACACCAGACTGATCCACGTCAGCATTCCAAGCATCCTCAATCCCATGAGCTCCTGGAAATTCTGGCAAGTAGGCTGGATGAATGTTGATAATCCTGCCTTCATAAGCTGCCAGTAAAGTAGGCCCAACAATTTTCATGTAGCCTGCTAGACAAACCCAGTCAATCTGGTGCTCTTCCAAGAGTTCGACAAGGGCTGCTTCGTAGTCTGCCTTGTTGTCAAACTCCTTGAGTTCAAAAGCATAGGACAGAACGCCGAGCTTGTCTGCACGTTCGAGCACATAGGCGTCACGATGGTCTGAAAAGACAAACTCCACTGAAAACTGTTCGGCAATCACCTGAAAATTTGAGCCATTACCAGAGGCAAAAACCGCTATTTTTTTCATTTGATGATGACACTTTCGTTTTCTTTCTTGACGATGCGACCAATTTCATAGACTGGTTCATCCAACAATTCCTTGACACGACTTACATTTTCAGGGCTAACTGCCAACATGAGTCCCACACCCATATTGAAGATTTCAAACATTTCTTCATGCTTGATTTGGCCGTATTTTTCAAGGGCTTTGAAAATTGGTAAAACTGGAACCTTGTCTTCTTCAATCTCAGCAGCCAAGTCAGCTGCAAACATGCGAGGGACATTTTCGATGAAGCCGCCACCTGTGATGTGGGCAATACCGTTGACCAACTCTTCTTTGATGAGCGGCAAGACAGCCTTGACATAGATACGAGTCGGCTCAAGAAGAACTTCTTTGAGTTTCTTGCCCTCCAATTCTGGTAAGACTTCCTCACCTGTATAGTCCGCAAAGACACGACGAACGAGTGAGTAACCATTTGAGTGAATACCACTTGAAGCAAGTCCAAGAATCACATCACCTTCAGCTACTTTTGAACCGTCTATGATTTGAGATTTTTCAGCCACACCAACTGCAAAACCAGCCAGATCGTAGTCATCTGCGCCATACATACCAGGCATTTCAGCAGTTTCTCCACCGATGAGGGCAGCTCCTGCCTGCACACAACCTTCTGCCACACCAGCAACCACTTGTTCTAGCTTAGCTGGTTCATTCTTCCCTGTCGCTACGTAGTCAAGGAAATAGAGGGGCTCCGCACCTGCAGCAATGATATCGTTGACACACATGGCCACACAGTCCTGACCGATGGTATCGTGCTTGTCGTACTTGATAGCCAGCATGAGCTTGGTTCCGACACCATCAGTTCCTGAAATCAAGACAGGTTCTTTAACCCCAGTCTTTGAAAGGTCAAACATACCACCAAAGCCACCCAGAGCTCCCATGACACCTGCACGCTCCGTACGAGCCACGTGCTTTTTAATCCGTTCAACAACTTCATAACCCGCTTCAACATCCACACCAGATTGAGCGTACGCATTTTTATTTGCCATTTTATTTTTCCTTTTCTTTTTTTGGGAAAGACTGCGACGTATTTTTAGATAAACAATTATTTTATCTAAAAATACTAGTCAGGGCTCTAGCTTTGATCCTATAGGACAAAGCGTCTACTGACAAATGCTTTAGCTTTTAGTCAGTAGTGAGACGTGAAGCATAAGCATTTTTATTTGCCATTTTATTTTTCCTTTTCTTTAATGGAGGATCTATTGTCTATTTGTAAAAACTGGTCTTTTCTTCCAAACTTCTACGATAGTCTTCCTCATAGTCGTAGAGAGGTGTCGGGTAGTCACCGTCAAAGTAAGCGACACAAAGACCACCATTCGGCGCATCTGTTTCAATACCAATCGAATCAATCAAACCTTCAATAGAAAGATAGGTCAGACTGTCCGCACCAATGATTTGACGCGTTTCTTCAACCGTATGATTGGCTGCAATCAGCTCCTGACGGGTCTGGATATCAATCCCGTAGAAGCATGGATAAGCTAGCGCTGGACTACCAATAGCAACGTGAACCTCAGTTGCACCCGCTTCTTTCAAGAGCTGAACGATACGACGAGAGGTTGTTCCACGTACAATAGAGTCATCAATCATAACAACACGCTTGCCTTTGACAACACCAGAAACTGCAGACAATTTCATCCGCACCCCTTGCTCCCGCAATTCTTGAGTCGGTTGAATAAAGGTCCGTTGCGTGTATTGGTTCTTGATGAGGCCCATTTCATTTGGTAGTCCGGATTCTTCCGCAAATCCCATAGCCGCGCTGAGGGAAGAATTGGGCACACCTACCACAATATCTGCCTCATGCTTGAATTCACGCGCCAATTGGGCACCCATACGTTTACGAGCCGTATGGACATTGACACCATGAATATTAGAATCAGGGCGGGCAAAATAGATATACTCCATAGAACAGATTGCTAGCTGAGTATCATCTGTATAGCTATCATACTGGATTCCCTTGTCATCAATGATCACAATCTCACCTGGCTTCAAATCACGAATCCACTCTGCACCAATAACCTCAAAAGCACAGGTTTCAGAGGAAACAACCACCGCTCCGTTGGCCATTTTCCCGATAGAAAGCGGACGGAAACCATTGGGGTCAAGGGCAGCAATCAACTTGTCCTCAAACAGCAAGATATAGGCAAAACCACCTTTGACAAGGCTGAGCGCTTCCTTGATTTTGCCCATCAAGTTCGGATTGTGACTCCGACGAATGAGGTGAGCCAAGATTTCCGAGTCCGAAGTCGCGCTGAAAATCGCTCCTCTTTGTTCCAGTTCTTTCTTGAGAGAGGCTGCATTGGTCAGATTCCCATTATGAGCCAAGCCAAACTGCATATCGTGAAAACGGAAGAGGAAGGGCTGAATGTTATCTACAGAAGCTTCGCCAGCAGTCGCGTAACGCACATGCCCAATCGCACCAGTTCCTGTCAATTTATCTAAGTTAGCAGGATTTCTGAAGACTTCTGATAGAAGACCCATATCGCGATGCCGCTTTAGTTTCCCTTTGTCATTGGAGAGGATTCCTGCCCCCTCCTGACCACGGTGCTGAAGACTATGGAGACCAAAATAGGTCAATTTCGCAGCATCTGGATGTCCCCAGATACCGAAAACACCGCATTCTTCATTAAGAGATTTTACTTCGTATGTCATTTTTTATACCTAATTTTTATTTGTGTAGCACCAAGAGCTAAATCTACATGACTTTTACATTACTGATACTATCTATTAGAAAATCTGCAAGTCTTATTTCCCAGTAAAATATTTAACAGCTGATGCAAAGAGGTGCTGGTCTTTATTTCCTGGGATGTTTTGGAAGAGACCGTCTTCATAACGTTCTGAGTGTCCCATTTTACCGATGATTTGACCATTCTTGCTAGTAATTCCTTCGATGGCATGGACAGAACCATTCGGATTGAACTTAGAATCCATACTTGGTTTTCCATCAAAGTCAACATATTGGCTGAAGATTTGTCCATTGTCACGGAGTTCAGCGAATTCCTCAGCCGTCACGACAAACTTCCCTTCACCGTGCGAAACAGGAATAGCGTGGATATCGCCCACTTGCACCCCAGTCAACCATGGCGAGTTGGTATTGGCAATCCGGGTTTCCACCATCTTAGCCACGTGTTGGTTGGCATCATTATAGAAGAGGGTTGGGCTCGTACTGCTGGCATCTTCAAAGTTTCCGTATGGAAGAAGACCTGATTTGACCAAAGCCTGGAATCCATTACAGATACCGATAATCAAGCCACCACGAGCGATAAAGCCATCAATCGCTGCACGCACTTTTTCATTGAGCAGAATGTTGACGATAAACTTGGCTGATCCATCTGGTTCGTCCGCAGCTGAGAATCCACCTGCAAAGAAGAGAATGTTAGCCTTGCCGATATTGTCAACCATGGTTTCAACTGACTTGACAATAGCTTCTTCATTCAAGGTTACAAATGGTACCAAGTTGATCTCTGCACCTTCTTTTTCAAATGCCTTAGCTGAGTCATATTCTGAGTTGGTTCCTGGAAAGACTGGGATATAAACCACAGGTTTTTCAACCTTTTCTTTGGCATTAATCACAACATCTGATGCCACAGCTGGTACTTCAGCCAGTTCTTTGGCTTGGGCAAACTCTGTTGGGTAAACTTCTTCCAGTTTTCCTTGGAAGGCATTGTCAAGTTTGTGTCCATCTAACTTCACACCGTTGACAAGAAGTGTAAAGTTGGCTTTCGTTTGACCAATCTTCTCTACTCCAGCGATTTCTTCAGGAGATGTGAAGACAAATCCGCCTAGCTGAGCTGTCAAAGAACTTCCAAGTTCAGGCAAGGTTACCTCTGCACCAATATGATTCCCAAAAGTAGCAAGAGCCAAACTTTCAACCACACCACCATATTTGACAGCTGAAGCAGATGTCACTTTGTGACCAGCTTGGATGTCTTTAAACTGAGCAAAATTAGACTTAATCAAGTCAAAATCAATCTCTGTAGAGAGGGCTTGACCTGGGATGTAGTAGATATTTTCACCAGCAACCTTGAACTCAGGAGAAAGCACATTACGGCTATCTGCCGTCGTCACCCCAAAGGCAACCAAGGTTGGCGGAACGGTCAATTCTTCAAAAGTACCAGACATGGAGTCCTTACCACCGATAGATGGCAAACCAAGTTGGATTTGTGCTTCGATAGAGCCTAGAAGAGCTGCTACTGGCTGACCAAAACGCTCAGCTTGTTTATCCATGCGCTCGAAATACTCTTGGTAAGAGAAACGAGCCTTAGACCAGTTTGCGCCAGCAGCCACCAAACGAGCAGTTGCTTCGATAACCGCATAAGCAGCACCGTGGTATGGAGACCATTCAGCTACATATGGGTTGAAACCTTGAGCCATGACTGAGGCAGTATGAGTCACACCGTGTTGTACAGGCAATTTCTGCACAGAAGCCTCAGTCGGTGTGAGTTGGTAGCGACCACCAAGTGGGTGGTTGACAGTCGAACGTCCGACAGAGCAATCAAAGATGGTTTGCAAGCCTTTTTGACTAGCGTGGTTGAGGTCTGATAGAACCGTAAGGGTATCTGCTTCCAGTGTTTCTACGCTTGTAGTACGTTCTTCTGGAAGCTTGACATCCTTGTCAACGACCTTAGCATCGACAACCACACGTACACCATTGGTATCAAGGAAGCGACGTTCCAAGTCCACAATTGTCTCACCATTCCAGTGCATGACAAGATTTGGTTTTTCAGTCACTGTCGCAACCACAACAGCATCAATATTTTCTTTGTTACATTCAGCAACGAAGGCATCTACATCCTCAGGACGCACCACAACCGCCATCCGTTCTTGTGATTCAGAGATGGCAATTTCGGTACCATTTAAGCCCTGGTATTTAAGAGGCACCTTGTTGAGGTCAATTTCAAGACCGTCTGCCAATTCACCGATGGCTACACAGACACCACCAGCACCAAAGTCGTTAGATTTCTTGATAAGACGAGTGACATTGCCATTACGGAAAAGGCGTTGAATCTTGCGTTCTTCTATAGCATTCCCTTTTTGAACCTCAGCACCAGCAGTCTCCACAGATTCAACTGTTTGAACCTTAGAAGAACCTGTCGCACCACCAACACCATCACGTCCTGTCTTACCTCCAAGGAGAATAATCACATCTCCCGCTTCCGGTTTTTCACGGACCACATTGCCCTTAGGAGCCGCTCCGACAACAGCACCTAGCTCCATGCGTTTAGCCACAAAGCCTGGGTGGAAATACTCACGAACGTAGGTCGTTGCAAGCCCAATCTGGTTACCATATGAAGAATAACCATGAGCCGCTGTTTTAGAAATAACCTGTTGTGGCAGTTTACCAGCACGAGTTTCTGAAATCGGTGTGGTAATATCTCCAGCACCCGAGATACGCATGGCTTGGTAGACATATGAGCGACCTGACAATGGATCACGAATGGCTCCACCGATACAGGTAGCAGCCCCACCAAATGGTTCAATCTCAGTTGGGTGGTTGTGAGTTTCATTTTTAAACATGAGGAGCCAAGGTTCCTTGATACCATCAACGTCCACTTCGATTTCTACTGAGCAGGCGTTTATTTCATCAGACACTTCCATATCGTCCAAACGTCCATTAGCACGCTCATAACGACCGAAAATAGTCGCCATATCCATCAAGGTTTGTGGTTTTTCAGAACGCCCCAACTCATCACGCATGGCAATATATTTTTCATAGGTTGACTGCAATTGTTTTTGGAATTTAGAAGCTGAAAAGTCGATGTGTTTCAATTCAGTCTCGAAAGTGGTGTGACGGCAGTGGTCAGACCAGTAAGTGTCCAAAACCTTGAGTTCAGTCTCAGTTGGCACGCGCCCGATTGACTTAAAGTAGTCTTGGATAAAGAGCAAATCATCCACTTCCATTGCCATCCCTTGCTCGGCTTTGTAGCGGGCAAAATCTTCTGCTGTATAGCTTTCAAAGAAAGTCAATTTAGGAATGGTCTTGTCTGACTCTGAAAATTCCTGCTTGGCAATCCCTGTCGTGATGTCCTTGAAACGAGAATCAACTGGATTGAGCAAGTAGTTCTTGACCGCTTCCAACTCAGTCGCATCAATATCTTTATTCACCAAGTAAAGTTGGGCTGTATTAACCGTTACATCACTCGAACTTCCTAGTAAAAGCAAGGCTTCCTGTGAAGAAGCCGCACGCTGGTCAAACTGCCCTGGCAGGCTTTCAATAGCAAAGAAAGCATAGTTAGCAAGATCCGCCTGCACAGTCGCTTCGTCCAAGACGTGGTCTGTCACCTGCTCAGAGAAGATGTGTTTCTCTGCAGGCGCAAACAGGTCCTTAGCCAAGTTAAAGACATCATACACTTGCACAATACGAATACTTTTCAAGCTTGAAAGTCCCAAGTTATGCTGGAGTTCTCTAACCAAACTCTCTGATTTGACCTGAAAATCAGCCTTTTTTTCAACAAAAATACGTTTATCCATCAATTCTTATTCCTTTATTTCAGCTCTTACAATGTTCCCAAACAGCCTTGAGGTTGTTATTTCAATTCCTGCAACTTTTCCCAGACAATCTCGTAAACGTCTGTTAGCTCTCCTAATCCCCTACGGAGTGAAAAGGTCTGGGGGACCTTTTCAGCCTGAGTCCTTTTAGTTGAGAGACGAAGGTTTTCCGTTGCAAACAGATTATTTCAAATCTTGCAGCTTCTCCCAAACAACTTCATAAACATCGGTTAACTCACCTAGTCCCCTACGGAAAACATCCTTATCCATGTGGTTGCCATCCGCATCCCACAAGCGACAGTTATCCGGTGAAAATTCATCTGCTAAGATAATCTTGCCATCCTTGTCAAAACCGAACTCTAGCTTAAAGTCAATCAACTTAAGCCCAATCTCAGCAAACCAGACTTTCAAAAGTTCATTGATACGACGGGTTTCTTCCTTCAAGTAGGCAATCTGCTGGTCATCCGCAATCTGTAGGAATTTCACATGCTCATCATTGATGAATGGATCATCCAAATCATCATTTTTGTAGTAAAATTCAACAATCGGAGTCTCCAAGGCGATTCCTTCGTCTACGCCAAAACGTTTTGAAAAGGAACCAGCCGTGTAGTTGCGTAGCACGACTTCCAAAGGAATGATTTCCACCTTTTTATTGAGTTGTTCCGTGTCTGAAATTTTCTCCACAAAGTGAGTCTCCACACCAGCCGCATTTAATTTCTCAAAAATAAAAGATGAAATCTGATTATTCAACACTCCCTTGCCCGCAATCTGCTCCTTCTTAACACCATTGAAAGCAGTCGCCTGGTCCTTGTAAGTTGAAATAATAAGATTTTCATCCTCAGTTGTATAGATATCTTTAGCTTTTCCCGAATAGATCAATTGTTTTGACATTTTAAAGTTCGCCTTTCGTATTACTTGAGCACATTCTACCATAAAAAACCTAAAATTACAAGAATTTAACCGAATAAATAGAACAATAATCTCAAAAAACGTAAAGAAAAAACTGCAAGAAGCATCTTTCTCACAGTTTTAAAATCATTTAACTCTAAAAACACGAACATTACTCTTTGTTCAAAAATTGATCCAAATAATAGCGCAGGTAACTTTTCTTGCCCGTAATCATCTGTAGGCGACCTTCCACCCCGTACCGAAGTTTTTCAGCCTGCTCAGAAGTTAGATTAGTCTCCGCCTCGATTTTAAAGAAATTCCCTTTTTCAGTCTTAGTAGCTATCGCATCAATACTTGTAATAGTAGAATCTAGGAAAAGTTGATTCTTGGCATCATGAGTCGTCGTATAGCGAACAGAATCACCGACCTTGATCCTTGCTACATCCTTTGAACTAAGATAAGCTGTTAGTTTAGCTTTCCCTTCTTTTTCCAAGGAAGGATAGAGTTGGGCTAGTAGAGTCCCCTCTGCTACCATGGTAGAATCACTGGTCTCAGAATTAAGATGAAGCACCCCATCCTCACTCGCCGTAATTTTCCCCTTGTCTAAAAGATTTCCCTGTACCTTCCTACCTGACTCTGCCTCCAAGATTTTCTGGTCTAGAAGGGTCAATTCTTGACCAACCTTTGCCAAGTGTTGGGATTTGAGAGACTCCAATTGACTGCTTAAGCCTGACGCATAGGCTTGCTGGGTACCTGAACCTGCATACTGAATACGGTAAGTAGCAAGACTGGATTCTAACTGAGAGAGCTGTGCTTCTACCTGAGCAACAGCCTGAGCCTTAGATTGCGGATTTTCCTCGCCCTGAGACTTGTAGGACTGGTAGAGAGAATAGGCTAGATTCTGATTGGCCAAGGAAGCACCTGTTTCAATAGCTGACTTAGCTGTCTGGTAATCGCGAATTTTAGCCTCTGTTTGGCTGATGAGGTTGCCGATTTCGGCTTGGGTTTGGCTAGCTGCTGCATTCTGGGACGCGATGGTCTCATTTTGTTGCGATGTACTAGCCCTAAGACTGCCTGCTTGACTGATGTAGTCGCGAAAGGTGGCTTGGTAGCCAAACTTATCCTCCTCTGGAAAGTAATCCGTCCCTTCTTGCAGGCTCTTTTGCAAATACTCCAATTGCTTTTTTTGATCCTTGAGCATGTCCAACTGACTAGCATAGGCCTCCGCTTGGACACCCTCTGCCCCTTCCTGATATTGAACCAACAGTTCTCCCTTTTTTACCAGCTTATTTTCTTCCAAATGATTAACAAGAATGCGATTGTTGCTAGTTGACTGGATATTTGCCAGGATACGACTAGGCTCGACAGTAGCTCTAGTAGACAAACTCATCTCCTTCTCTGCAAATGTTGCAAAGCCAAGCAAAAACACGAGCAAAAGCGACATGGGGACAATCACCCGACTAGAAAAATTATGGTAACGACGATTATAAAACTCCGCACTTTCTAAAAATTCTGGTTTCATCCTCTCCTCTTTCTAGCTATTGACCAAATGGGCGTAAAATCCACCCTGTGCAAGC
This sequence comes from Streptococcus sp. HMSC077D04, assembly GCF_001808785.1. Taxonomy (GTDB): domain Bacteria; phylum Bacillota; class Bacilli; order Lactobacillales; family Streptococcaceae; genus Streptococcus; species Streptococcus mitis_BX. Next base: position 42,783 of record NZ_KV794516.1, read on the forward strand.
AAATCAGCATGCTTTCCTTCTTCAACAATCTTGCCCTGATCCAAAACAACCACCTTCTCTGTCCGCTCAGCAATGGTCAAGCGGTGGGCGATGAAAATCAAGGTCTTGTCCAAAGCCATGAGATTATCGACAATTCGCTTCTCTGTCAAAATATCCAAACTGCTGGTCGCCTCGTCCAAAATCAAGACCGGTGCATCTGTCAAGAGAGCACGCGCCAGAGCTATTCTCTGACGTTGACCACCTGAGATTCCTGCCCCATCTGAAGTCAATTCTGTCTGGTAATTCAGTGGCATGCGCTCAATGTCCTCCCGCATCTCTGCCAATTCGACCGCCCGTAAGATATCTTCCTGTGTCGTCCCCTCCTTGGCTCCAAGGAGAAGATTGTCCAAAATCGTCCCGTTAAAGACATAGGGCTGTTGAGGCAGATAGTTAATATACTGGCGCAGGGCCTTTTTGTCAATCTGATTAAGATTGACACCACCCAGACTAATCTCTCCCTGACTTGGGTCGTAAAAATTAACCATCATCTTGGCCAAAGTCGTCTTACCTGACCCCGAAATCCCCACAAAAGCCACCTTAGAGCCTTGGGGAATGGTCAAATTGATATCCGACAAGACATCTCGACCATAGCCATACTTGTAGGAAACCTGCTTGAAAGTCATCTCTCCCTTCATCAAGCTCAGATCCTCAACCGTTTTCTTCTCCTCAAACTCCGAAGCTACCAGATAAACCTCATTCAGACGGTTATTGGCAACCTGCGCTGTCTGAAGCTTAGTTTGCAGGTTGATGATATTTTCCAAAGGATTAGTAAAGTAAACCAGCAAGGTATTATAGGTAATCAACTGCCCCAAACTCATCTTGCCATCCATGACCAGAACAGCCCCCATCCAGAGAATGCCGACATTGAGCAAGAGATGGGCAACCTTTTTCAGAGCCTTTTGCTGACTCTCTGCTCGACTATAGGTAAAGGATTTTTTCAGATAATCCACAAATTCCTTGTCAATCTTTTGGTAACGCTGACTTTCACTGGTCAAGGACTTGATAGTTTCAATACCATTGATGTCCTCAATGATAGAAGAAGACAGAACCGCATTGGCTTCCATGGTATCCCGATTCATCTTTTCAAACGGCTTCATAAAGGCAAAGATAATCACTGTGTAGATAGGGAGCGCCAATAAAGTCATGAAAAAGAGATTGGTATTTTGTGAAAATAAAACAAGGGAAATAATGACAACCGTTGATACATCTAGGAAAATCGAAAGAATGGTCGAAGCCAGCGCATCAATGATACTGTTAGCATCCGTGAAACGAGACACGATTTCCCCTGTACGACGTGTCGCAAAAAAGGACATAGGCAGGTGAAAAACATGCTTGATATAGGACAAAATCACATCAATAGACAAGCGTTGCCCCAAAACAAGTAAGAGATACTCCTGAGCGTAAGACAAGATTTGCTGGAGAATATAGACGATAACCAGCCCAATAGAAATAATCCCAAGCGTCGAACGCATCTGATCTGGCACATAGGTATCAATGATAGACTGCAGATAATAAGAACCCACAATGTTAATCAAGGTTACCAAGAGTGTTGCCAAAACGATATTAGCAATCAAGCCACGCTGCTTCACTAATATAGGGATAAAAGAGAGCAGACCATTCTTTTGATCCTTATGAGGCTTGTAGTCTGGACTAGGTGCCATAAAAAGAGTCACTCCTGTCCATTCTTCCGCAAAACGCTCACGTGACAGTTTGGTCAATTTCACCCCAGGATCCGGATCGGCAATATGAATGCTATCCTTATCCTGCCCAGTCACCACATAGTAGTGGAGCAATTTCCCTTCCTTAAGCACATGGGCAACAAAAGGAAAAGTCAAATCTGGCAAGTCAAAGAGCGTCATATCCGCCTTAATTGCTCGCGTCTCAAAACCAATTTCCTCTGCCACCTTGACCAAGCCCAAAGCCGTTGTCCCATCCATGGTTGTCTTGGCCAATTCTCGCAAGTGAGCCAAAGAATAATAACTACCATAGTAGCCAAAAACCATGGCTAATGAAGCTACACCGCAGTCCATCTGATCCACCTGCGGACGATAGTGACGTTTCCCAAATTTCATATTCATCTCCTTTTTCCTAATACTCAATGAAAATCAAAGAGCAAACTAGGAAGCTAGCCGCAGGCTGCTCAAAACACTGTTTTGAGGTTGCAGATAGAACTGACGAAGTCAGCTCAAAACACTGTTTTGAGGTTGCAGATAGAACTGACGAAGTCAGTAATCATACCTACGGCAAGGCGACGTTGACGTGGTTTGAATTTGATTTTCGAAGAGTATAAACTCATCTGATAATACCTATCTTACCCCAATCCCCAAACAAAAACTGGACTTCCTTCCCAAATGCGCCTATCTACCTCCCAAATGCACTTTTTGGATAAAAAATAGGCAGAACAAACGTCCTACTTAAAATATATATTTATTTCTTTTTCTTCCTAACTTTTTTGTCAATCATATACAAAACGATAATCGAAAATAGCGGTGGTACAATATAACTCTTTTCACTCATTGTCAGCTGAAATCCCAGAGTTGCTAGTATCTTAAAGATGAAAATATTCATCAAAAATAGAAAAACAAATACTAAAAAATATCCTACAACCTTCTTCATTTCTTTTCTTCAACTTTCCTAATTTCTATAACTATTTTATCAAAAATATATGTAAAACTCCAAATAAATACCTCAACTGCACTTTCTTGGCAAAAAAATAGGCAGAACAAGCGCCCTGCCTAAAATATATATTTATAAAGATTAAAATGTAGATAATTGTCAAATAGGATATTTATATACATTCTTAGCAACATGCAACTCCTCTTATCTTGCTTCTTGCTATTCTTTACGTTTGACGACTTCTACCACATCCCCTACACTTTGGAGTTGGTCAATTTCCTCATCGCTGATTTCGATATTAAATTCATCTTCCAGTGTCAAGATAAACTCCATCAAATCAACTGAGTCAGCATCCAAGTCGTCTTTCAGACTCAAGGATTCTGTCACGACAAAGTCTTCTCCCTGTCGCTCTTGGATAATGGTCACAATACGGTCAAAAATTTCTTTTTCTGTCATCTCTTTTATTCTCCTGAAAATTCACGCGCAGTCTTGACAACTACGTCTGTTTCTAACATGGTACGAATCTGGCGAATCGTACTATAAACAGCCTTGGCATCGCTTGAGCCATGAGTCTTGACAACCGGTGCCTTGACACCAAACAAGACTGCTCCACCAACATCTGAGTAGTTGAGCTGTTTTTTCAAACCTCTGAGGCTGTCCTTGAGAAGGAGGGCGCCTAGTTTCGCTCGGAGACCACCACCAGTGATGGAGTTCTTGAGCAAGCCCATGATTCCCATAGCTGTCCCTTCAATGGATTTGAGCACAGCGTTTCCCGTGAAACCATCTGCCACAACAACATCTGCAACGCCATTCATCAAATCACGCGCTTCCACGTTTCCGATAAAGTTTAAACTTTCATCAGCCACCAGTAATTCATAGGTTTCCTTACGAAGCGGGTCGCCCTTACTACTCTCTGTTCCGTTATTGAGCAAGCCAACACGTGGTTGCGCAATTCCACGAACATTTTTAGCATAGAAGGATCCTAGAACCGCGTATTGATGGAGGTGCTGGGCTGTATTTTCCGCATTAGCACCGAGGTCTAGCATGTCAAAACCTTTCCCATCAATAGTCGGCAAGGTTGACATAAGCCCTGGTCGGTCGATATTCTTGATACGACCCACGATGAAAAATCCTGCTGCTAGTAAAGCACCTGTATTTCCTGCGGAAAGAACAGCATCTGCTTCACCCTCTTTGACAGCCTTGGCCGCCAAGACCATACTGGCATTTTTCTTCTTCCGAATAGCTCTCGTAGGTTCATCGTCTGAATCAATCTTCTCATCCGTATGGATAATGCTGACGCGCTCTGTGGCTTTCAGATATTGCTTGATTTTAGCTTCATCTCCGTAGAGTTGAACCTCGATATCTGAAAAGTCAGCTAGGGCTTGATTGACACCCTCAACGATGGCTTGAGGTGCGTAATCGCCCCCCATGGCATCTACTGCGATTTTTTTCATTTATTTTCCTCTTTTAGTAATTGTCCCCAGTCGGATAGGGAATCAATAAATTTCTTTGATTTTAGGTGAATCCCAACGTACTCTTCGTATAGTTGATCCATAAATTGGCGTAGCTCTTGCTTGATTTCAGGCTTAAGCGAAATGGTCTCCAAAGTCTCAAAATCAATGGCTTGAAACTGATTGAGCAAATAAGGGATATTGGGATTGAGATGGCAACGTCTCTCATCCTCATGATAATGCTCTGGGCAGAGGCAGGCTCCATATTTGAAAGAAAAGTCAAAAGCCTGACCGATCCGATGACAAAAGACACACTCATTAAAATTGAGGCTGATTCCAAATCTGGTCAAGATTTGAATTTCAAAAATATTAGTCAAAACCTGATAATCCAAGCCTGCTTCCATCAACTCCAAAGTCTTTTGCAAAAAAGCAAACAAGGGAGCATCCTGCTGATTGTCCTGCAGACTAGCATCTGCAAGAGCTGCCACATAGGTCGCATAGGCCATGACAAAGAGGTCGCTATTAATCTTTGGAAAGGTCATCACCTCATGATAGTCCTCGATGTAACTAAGCCCATCATCATTAATTCGCAAGAGAAATCGTGCCAGCACTAAGGGCTGAATAACCGGAGCCAGCTTAGACTGACCAGCGTGTTTGACAAAAAACATCCGCTTACCAGCTTGCTCTGTAAAAATCTTAACGAGCTTGTCATCCTCCCGAAAATTGCGATTGTAGAGCACCAAGCCTTGACTCGTGATAGACTGAATCATGCTTCTCTCATGTACTCCTCAAGTCGTTTCATGGCTTCTTTGATAGTCTCCATACTAGCTGCATAAGATAGGCGAACATAGCCTTCCCCGTAACGTCCAAAGGCGGCACCAGGGATAAAGGCAACGGCCTTCTTCTGTGCAAAATCCTTGAGAAAGGCAAAGGAGTCTTGACTGTAGCCCGCTGGAATCTTAGCAAAGATATAAAAGGCACCGTCTGGTTTGGTAATCTCAAAACCAAGAGCAGTCATCTTTTCGATAATATAGTCCCGACGCTGGATGTATTCCTTCTTCATCGACTCCGCATCGTTTTTACCAGCCGTCAAGGCTTCTACCGCAGCATGTTGAGCCATGGTATTTGCGGCAGTCACCAAGTACTGGTGACTCTTGATTAACTGGGCTGTGAAGGCCGCAGGAGCGAAAATCAGACCCAAACGCCAACCTGTCATAGCATGCGATTTCGACAAACCATTGATAATAATAGCCTGATCTCTCAACATAGTTCCTAGAGACACATGGGCTTCACCTGTGTAGGTCAATTCTGAGTAAACCTCATCACAAACAACGAAAATCTCATACTTGCGTAAAACAGCTGCCAAGGCTTCCAACTGCTCCCGACTATAGGTAATTCCTGTCGGGTTGGCTGGATAGTTGAGAATAACTGCTTTGAGCTTGTCTCCTTGCTCCAAAATGGCCTTTTCCAACATCTCAGGAGTCAAGACAAAACCATTTTCAGTCGTATCAATCTCGACAATCTCTGCCCCAACTAGATTGACAATCGGTTCATAGCCTGGATAGGCAGGGGCTGGTAAGAGCACCTTGTCGCCCTCTTCCAAAATAGCCGTCAAAGTAGCAGATAAAGCCTCTGTTGCCCCAATTGTAACCAAGATTTCATTTTCAGGAGCATAGTCCAGTTGGTACTTTTCCTTAACAAAATCACTAGCCGCCTGACGTAGAGTCAGCAGACCACTCATCCCTGTATAGTAGGATTGGTTCTGGTCAATCGCCCGCTTAGCCGCCTCCTTGACATGATCTGGCGTTGTAAAATCAGGTTCCCCCAAGGTCAAACGCAAGACCCCAGGAATCTCCGAAATAGCCTGGTCAAACTGACGAATCAACGAAACTTGAATCTTATCTAACTGTTTATTAAAGCGCTTAGTTAAGTCCATAGATACCTCCTACTTTCGAAACGTATCTCTATTATACTACAAAAGCCCCCCGACCGCAAAAATACATTAGAGAATAACGCTAGCATAACAAATTGAAGTATTTAAAATGAATTTATTGCAACTCCACTAACGGACTTAGTTTGGATTAGATAAGCACGACAAAAAAATACCAGAGGTGGAGCTCTAGTATCTTTGTTTTTGCCAAGACTTCGTTACAGTTCTTATAAAATTATTATCACATGATTAGCGCTACTTGTCAAATAATTGTTAGCTCCACTTTCTATTTTACTTTTCCTATTTACAGGTCTATAATGGTAACAGATTCTATTTGGAGGTTTTTATGTCATTTCTATCCAAAAATGGAGCAGGCATCTTGGCCTGCCTTCTCATTTCTATCGTATCTTGGTTTCTAGGAGGACTTTTCCCCGTCGTGGGTGCACCTGTCTTTGCAATTTTTGCTGGAATGCTCCTCCACCCCTGGCTCTCATCCTATAAACAACTGGATGCGGGATTGACCTTTAGTTCCAAGAAATTACTCCAATATGCCGTTATCTTGCTTGGTTTTGGTCTCAATATCTCGCAAGTCTTCGCAGTTGGGCAATCTTCGCTCCCTGTTATCCTGTCCACCATTTCAATAGCCTTGATTGTTGCCTACCTCTTCCAGCGTTTCTTTGCACTGGACACAAAACTGGCTACCTTGATTGGAGTAGGTTCTTCTATCTGTGGGGGCTCTGCCATTGCAGCAACAGCGCCTGTTATTCACGCCAAGGAAAAGGAAGTAGCCCAAGCCATCTCCGTTATCTTTTTCTTCAATGTCTTGGCTGCACTCATCTTTCCAACCCTAGGTACCTGGCTTCATCTATCCAATGACGGCTTCGCCCTCTTTGCAGGAACTGCGGTCAATGATACTTCCTCTGTAACGGCTACCGCCAGTGCCTGGGACAGTCTCTACCAGACTAATACCCTCGAATCTGCAACCATTGTCAAACTCACGCGCACCCTAGCTATCATCCCCATCACTCTCTTTCTCTCCTACTGGCAAAGTCGTGAACAAAAAAATAAGCAAGGCTTGCAACTGAAAAAAGTCTTCCCACTGTTTATCCTTTACTTTATCCTCGCATCTCTCCTAACCACCCTACTGACCTCTCTCGGGGTATCCAGTAGTTTCTTTACCCCTCTCAAACAACTTTCCAAATTTCTCATTATCATGGCCATGAGTGCTATCGGACTCAAAACAAATCTGGTCGCTATGGTCAAATCCAGTGGAAAATCCAGTGTTCTAGGAGCCATCTGCTGGATTGCCATCATCCTCACCAGTCTTGGTATGCAGACCCTTATCGGCATTTTCTAATACTCTTTGAAAATCTCTTCAAACCACGTCAACGTCGTCTTGCCGTATATATGTGACTGACTTCGTCAGTCTTATCTACAACCTCAAAACAGTGTTTTGAGCATGACTTCGTCAGTTCTATCTGCAACCTCAAAACAGTGTTTTGAGCAACCTGCGGCTAGCTTCCTAGTTTGCTCTTTGATTTTCATTGAGTATAATAAAAAGGTAGCCCACCAGCTACCTTTTTCTTATGCTTCCTCAATCAAGCGTGTATGTTCTCTCTTAATACAACGATTCATCACGATATCATCACATCCACCAGCACGCAAGATTTCTTCCGCTTCTAGACTTTCAAGTCCTAGCTGTGCCCAAAAAATCTTAGCATCAGCTTTGAGAAAATCACGCGCCACATCAGGCAAAAACTCGCTGCGACGGTAAACATTAACAATGTCTACAGGAAAAGGAATCTCTGCTAGGCTAGCATAAGCCTTTTCACCCAAGATTTCGCCACCTGCCGCCTTAGGATTGACTGGGATGATTTTATAACCCCGAGCCTGCATTTCCTTGGTCACTCGATTGCTGGTTGTTTCCTCACGGTCTGACAAACCTACCACAGCAAGGGTTTTACTCGCTGCGAGATACTGACGAATCACGCCATCACTTGGATTGATAAATTCTTGACTCATAGAAATCCTCCTTTTCATCAGTATAGCACATTTTGAAAAGGCTTGCAGATTTTGGCTACAAAAAAGCTCCTAGCAGTTCACTTCTGCTAGGAGTATGTTTTATTCTAAGCGAAAACTTAAATCTTTTTCTCAATACTGAAAAGTGGAGAAAGTGGGCGTTTTTCATGGATACGTACGATAGCATCCCCTAATAGGTGAGCGATTGAAATCTGCTCAATCTTATCAATCAAACGCTCTTCTGGGAGATAGATGGTATCCAAAACAACCAATTTCTTAATAGCTGAATTTTGGATATTGTCCATAGCAGGACCAGAAAGAACTGGGTGCGTACAGCTTGCATAGACTTCAACAGCACCAGCTTCCGCAAGGGCATCTGCCGCATGACAAATCGTTCCAGCTGTATCAATCATATCATCAATCAAGATACAAGTCTTGCCTTCGACCTTACCGATGATGTTCATGACTTCACTAGTATTCATCTTATCAACGCTACGACGTTTATCAATGATAGCGATAGATGTTTTCAAAAATTCTGCCAACTTACGGGCACGAGTCACCCCTCCATGGTCTGGGCTGACAACCACATAGTCAGAACCAACCATACCACGACGCTCAAAATAATCCGCAATCAGAGGAGCCCCCATCAAGTGATCCACAGGAATATCAAAGAATCCTTGAATCTGCGCAGCATGCAAGTCGATTGTCAATAAACGATCCACTCCAGCTACTTCAAGCATATTTGCAACAAGTTTTGAAGTGATTGGCTCACGCGCTCTCGCCTTTCTATCCTGACGTGCATACCCATAGTAAGGCATGACAACATTGACAGATTCTGCACTCGCACGCTTCAAAGCATCCACCATAATCAAAATTTCAAGCAGATTGTCATTTACAGGCGAACTAGTTGATTGTAAGATAAAGACGTGTTTCCCACGGATTGATTCTTCAATGTTGACCTGAATCTCTCCATCTGAAAATTGGCGAACACTTGATTTCCCCAACTCTATCCCAATCTCCTGCGCCACACGTTTTGCCAATTCTTGATTAGAAGAAAGGGCAAACAGCTTTAAATCAGAAAAAGACATGATTTCCTCCGGTATATATGTATCGCTTGTGCTTTTCACAAGATTTTTCCATTTACCATTGTAGCGCTTTTTGCACTATTTTTCAATCAAAAATAAAAGAAGGGCACCATATTTGTACCCTTGCATCATTCTTTTAAAAAATATTCTAGTTCATCAACTCATTGTGTTTCTCAACAAAACGATAAGCCTGATAAAAACCATAGAGAGTAATAGCCGTAACCACTGGAATCGCTAAAGGCAACTCTGTCTCCAATTCAACAAAAGGAGAATTAAACAAGAAGTGAGTTCCCAAGGCTAAACCTAGGAAAATAAGCCCCTGTTTCTTGCCAACCTTCTGCCCTTTATAGGCTCTGTAAAGCAAGTAAACACCTACTACAGCCAGACCTGAAAAAGTCCAGTGAGAGGCAATTCCTGAGATGATACGCTCTAAAATTCTCGAAATAGTAAAGTCAAATCCCTCTGGCAAATCCGTACGAATATAGCCAATATCCTCAATCATTTGAAATCCCAAACCAGAAGCAATCCCTAGTAAAAACAAAGATTTTAATTTTCGCACAGGAACCAAAACTAAAACAAAGACAAGTGGCAATAATTTCAAGGGTTCTTCTACCAAAGGAGCCACAATAGCACTTTCAAAAGCATTTAAAAATCCACTATCTGGGAAAAGAACACCCAGCAAGTCATGGATATATGTATTAGCAAAGCTAGACAGCCAACCTGAAAGGAACATCCCACCCAATAAAGACAAAATCAAGGCCTTCTTTGGCAATTCCCATTTTTTCCCAATACGGAAAAGGAAATAAAGAGCCGGAATCATGTAAAAGAGAGCTAGAAAGATAGAAACTCCCATTAGTCCATATTCCGCACCTGACATCGAACCATCCGTATAGTAGATAGTTTCATACTGCAAACCAATACATAGCAATAAGATAAAAATAAATAAAATACTGTTTTTCTTCATACACTTTCTTTCTAAATGAAGTATTTATAATTCTACGACTGTCATACTTCCTGTATCCACATCGTAAATGGCACCAGAGATAATGACATCATCTGGTATTAGGGGGGATTCGATAAGGAGTTGCATATCCTCGCGTACACTCTCCTCTATATCTTGGAAGGGCAAAAAGTCCTGATCTGACACATCGACACCTAGTTCCTCTTTCAGATACTCCTGAAAAGGTCCATTTTCAAAGGTCTGAGCACCACAGTCTGTATGATGCAATACCACAATTTCTCTTGTCCCCATTTGTTGCTGGGAAATAACTAGCGAACGAATCATGTCCTCAGTCACTCGACCACCTGCATTCCGCAAAATATGAGCATCCCCAAGTGCCAAACCTAGAGCTTGTGCAACGTGCAAACGTGAATCCATACAGGTCACAATAGCTACTCTGGTTTTGGGTTTGAGTGGTAGATTTAACTGCCCATGTAGGGCAACATAAGCCTGATTGGCTTGCATAAACTGTTCAAAATACGACATGATTCCCTCCTCGAAAATTTGATAGTCAAATATTCTTCCTATCTTATCATTTTTAAGAGGATTTGTCACGGATTATGCAAAGACCTTTTTCAAAACTTCCTGAATCGTTGTCACCCCAATGACCTGAATTTCCTTGGGTGGAGTGATTCCTGTCAAGGAATTATTGGGTACATAAATCTTAGTAAAGCCCAGTTTAGCAGCTTCATTGATACGTTGCTCGATACGATTCACGCGCCGAATCTCTCCTGTCAAACCAAGTTCTCCTACAAAACATTCCTGAGGATTGGTTGGCTTATCTTTGTAACTAGAAGCAATGGCAACAGCAACGGCTAAGTCAATGGCAGGTTCATCCAATTTGACACCACCAGCAGATTTGAGATAGGCGTCCTGATTTTGCAAGAGAAGTCCTGCCCGCTTTTCCAAAACAGCCATAATCAAGCTAGCACGATTAAAATCAAGTCCTGTCGTAGTACGCTTGGCATTTCCAAACATGGTAGGTGTCACCAAAGCCTGAACCTCCGCCAAAATCGGACGCGTCCCTTCCATGGTCACAACGATTGATGAACCAGTCGCCCCATCCAAACGCTCTTCTAGGAAAACTTGACTCGGATTGAGTACCTCAACCAATCCGCCTGACTGCATCTCAAAAATCCCAATCTCATTAGTGGAGCCAAAACGGTTTTTGACCGCTCTCAAAATACGAAAGGTATGGTGGCGCTCTCCTTCAAAGTAAAGCACTGTATCCACCATATGCTCCAACATTCTCGGCCCAGCTAAGGTTCCTTCCTTGGTCACATGGCCTACGATAAAAATAGCAATATTGTTGGTCTTAGCCAACTGCATAAGCTCAGCGGTTACCTCACGCACTTGAGAAACAGATCCCTGTACCCCTGAAATCTCAGGAGACATGATGGTTTGAATGGAGTCGATGATGAGAAAGTCTGGCTGAATTCTTTCTACCTCTGCGCGAACACTCTGCATATTGGTCTCTGCATAGAGATAAAACTCGCTATCAATATCTCCCAAGCGCTCTGCTCGTAGCTTAATTTGCTGGGCAGACTCCTCCCCACTGACATAGAGAACTGTCCCCACTTGGGACAACTGGGTTGAGACTTGTAGGAGAAGCGTTGACTTCCCAATCCCAGGATCCCCACCTATGAGTACGAGACTTCCTGGTACCACTCCGCCTCCAAGTACACGGTTAAATTCCTCCATCTCCGTCTTGGTTCGATTGACGTTGATTGACGTCACCTCAGCCAGTTTCATGGGCTTGGTTTTCTCACCTGTCAAGGACACACGCGCATTCTTGACCTCGGCAACCTCAACCTCTTCTACAAAAGAAGACCAAGACCCACAGTTGGGACAACGCCCCAGATATTTAGGGGAATTATAGCCACAATTTTGACATACAAATGTCGCTTTTTTCTTTGCGATAATAAACCTCTTTCTATATTTCTAACTCACACTCAATCACTTGGCAAAAATCAATCTTCTCATTTGGCACAAACTGACGCATGAGCATTCGATGAGCAACAACTACCACAGTCTGATGTTCTCGATACTTAGACATACATTCTAGAAACCGAGACTTCATCTCCGCAGCTGTCTCATATTGAATAGGACTATTAGGAAGTAACTCCCCCTTATTTTCTAGAAACATAGTACGAGCTTTTTCAAAATTATCTGTGCCACTTTCATAGACCTGCCATTCATGCAATAATGGCTCCACTCTTAAAGGAAGTCCCGTAGTACAGGCCACATAAGAAGCCGTTTCTAAAGCTCTTGTGACTGCAGAAGATATGATTATTTCAGCTGAAGGGAATAAAGGATTGGTGCTCAGTTCCTGAGCCTGCTGCCGTCCCTTATCAGATAAGGGCGCCAAATCTATCCCAAATCCCGTATAAGAACGCTCCTCTAACTCACAATAATCTGGCTCACCGTGACGTACAAAGATAATCTTCATCCTAGTGCCCTGTCGATCCAAATCCACCAGTTCGCACGCCATCAGCTGCATCTCCATCTGCAATTAAGAAAGGAGCAAAGACAGCCTGGACCACACGTTCCCCAACTTCGAGAATCACTTCTTGGTCTGTGATATTCTTCATCTGCGCAAAAATATGCCCTTCATTTCCAGGATTTCCATAATAATCCCCATCAATGACCCCAACTGAGTTAACTAAAACCAACCCCTTCTTACGAGGGTTTGAAGAACGATCATAGAGGTAGAGAACCTCAGTCGGTTGCATATAAGCCTTAACCCCTGTCGGAACCAAGACAATCTCTCCTGGCGCAATAACTGTACGCACAGCAACCTTTAAGTCGTAACCAGCCGCATGAGCTGTCTCACGCTTGGGCAATAAATTTTCATCTGTAAAACTAGAAACCAATTCAAAACCACGAATTTTCATCATCTTCTCTTTTCTATTATCATTTATTCTAGATTATTCTATCTTATTTATTCGGAAAAAGCACGAAAAAAAGAGCACACAATTCAAATCGCTTAGGGCTGCTGGATTCCTCCCCTGACCCGCTTCACGCAGAACTGTTGCTCCACTATTTATTATATCACATTCCTATTCATTTTAAAAGCAAAATTATTTTTTACGGCGATTTCTAAAAAAGTCCTGCATAATAGCTGCGCATTCATCTTCCAAAATTCCCGTTTCAACCTCTACACGATGGTTAAGACGCTCATCTGTCAAGATATCGTACAAACTCCCAGCAGCGCCAAATTTCTGATTTTTAGCCCCGTAGACCACGTTTGGAATACGGGCAAGTCCAATCGCCCCACTACACATAACACACGGCTCAATGGTCACAAAAAGCGTGCAATCAAGCAAGCGCCAGCTCTCCTCACTCAGATTCGCATTCTCTATGGCCATAACTTCCGCATGCATAACCGCTCGCTGCAGTTCCTCACGCGCATTATGCCCACGGCCAATGATTTCTCCGTCCTTGACAATCACACAACCAATTGGAATTTCATCGTGTTCAAGAGCAATCTCAGCCTCTCTCAAGGCTTCTCTCATGAAGACTTCTTTTTCTTCAACTGTATAATTCATCCGTTTCTCTTTTCCTACTTATCGATTTTATTATTATATCATGAATCCCAAGACAAAAAAAGCCACCGAATGCGGTGACTTTATAGGGAGATTATTATGAAAAAGAAAAGTTTAGGATATTTGTTACAACAAGTTAGGAGGTCTTCTTGTAACTGTCTATAGTATACCCGACCTATCTTAAACAAATCTTAAAAATCTCTTAGGACCAAACACTTTCTAAAATATTTGTTTGTTCACGACCAGGACCTACTGAGAAAGTAGAAATACGAACGCCAACCAATTCACTCACACGACGAACATAGTTACGCGCATTCTCAGGAAGATCTTCCAAATTACGAACTCCGGTAATATCTTCTGACCAACCTGGCAACTCTTCATAGATAGGCTTGCAACGTTTCAATTGCTCAAGACTAGCCGGATAGTAGTCAATACGTTGACCATCAAGATCATAGGCCACACAAATCTTCACTGTATCTAAACCACTCAAAACATCGATAGAGTTCAATGAAAGGTTAGTGATACCAGAAACACGACGACTATGACGCATTACAACTGAATCAAACCAACCCACACGACGTGGACGACCAGTTGTTGTACCATATTCATGACCTACTTCACGGATACGTTCTCCCACTTCATCAAACAACTCAGTTGGGAAAGGACCATCTCCTACACGACTCGTATAAGCTTTACATACACCTACAACCTTGTCAATCTTGCTTGGCCCGACACCTGAACCAATCGTAACACCACCAGCCACAGGGTTTGATGACGTAACAAATGGATACGTACCTTGGTCGATATCTAGCATAACACCTTGGGCACCTTCAAAAAGGACGCGTTTACCATTATCAAGCGCATCATTCAAGATAACAGATGTATCTGTTACATATTTCTTGATTTGTTGACCATATTCGTAATATTCTTCAAAAATATCATCGAAGGCAATCGCTTTACTGTCATACAATTTTTCAAATAGACGATTCTTTTCAGCAAGGTTACGTTCTAAACGCTCACGGAAAATATCTTTATCCAAAAGATCTGCGATACGAATCCCAACACGAGCAGCCTTGTCCATATAAGCTGGACCAATTCCCTTAATTGTAGTACCAATCTTATTGTCGCCCTTAGCTTCTTCTTGCAAGCGATCCAACTCGATATGATAAGGCAAAATAACATGCGCGCGATCAGAAATACGCAAGTTATCAGTTGTCACACCCTCCTCATGAAGATAGCTCAACTCTTTTACAAGAGATTTAGGATTTACAACCATTCCGTTACCAATAACAGAGATTTTTTCAGGGAAGAAAATTCCAGATGGAATCAAGTGCAACTTAAATTTCTTACCATCAATCACAATCGTGTGACCTGCATTATCACCACCTTGGTAACGTGCAATCACTTCTGCATTCGCTGAAAGGAAGTCTGTAATCTTCCCTTTACCTTCATCACCCCACTGGGTACCTACAACAACAACTGAAGTCATAATCTTGTCTGAGCCCTCAGGCTCTTCCTTTCTCACATACATGGCAGGACTCTCACCTGCAATTATATCTTACAATTTATTATAAGAAAAAATCGCCTTTTTATCAAGAAGAAACAATAGAAAGATTTGCTATTTCCAACTATTAAAAAATGTTTTAGAAAAAATTCCGGCTATTTATCATTATTTTCCCACAAAAAATTAAATTTGTTCGGAAATTAACTCATACTGTCTCAACAAGCAACAAAACCTTGTTTCATTATCAATTTTTCAAGATACAAACGATAAGCAACACGATAATGGTAAACAATAAAATCCCGATGATTCCCAATGCTATATCGGAAAAGATAATAAATCAAAAATTTAAAATGAAAATGTTCCCAGTCAAAATGATCTCCGAAGAACGTACCATACTCTTCTTCAATATTTCTATAAAAATCCGTCATCTGCTCATAAATCTTTTGTAACATAAGCCTATACCCCTTTACTTTTTATAAGCTTATTCTAACAAAAAATTTTACACATTCACTATCAATTCCTGAATTGCTTAAAAACCAACCTCAACAAGAAAACAAATAGAAAAAGTTGACAGAATAGGAACAAATTTACTACCTAAATTAGACTATTATAGACCTTATTAACTGTGTTAAATACTAAAAGAGACTGAGGTAAAAATCTTAAATTGAGAAAAACGCATAGCATCAGATTGTACTGACCCCAAAAAGTTAGACAATTAATTTATCTGAAGGATTTAGTTCTGTATTGCACAGGGCTAAGCCCTTTTAGTTTTACCTTAATTCGTTTATTGTTGTAGTAATCAATATAGTCTACAATGGCTTGTTCCAATTGCTAAGCGACTGAAATGACTTCTCATAACCATAAAACATCTCCGATTTCAGAATGCCAAAAAAGGACTCCATCATACCGTTGTCTTGGCTGTTACCTTTACGTGACATGGATGCTTGAATTCCCTTACTCTCTAGGAACCGATGGTAAGAATCGTGTTGGTATTGCCAACCTTGGTCACTATGGAGAATCGTATTCTCGTAGTGCTTCTCTGTGAAGGACTGTTCCAACATGGTTTTTACTTGTGCTAAGTTCGGTGAAGTTGAAAGATTATAGGCAATAATTTCGCTATTAAAGCCATCTAAAACTGGTGATAAGTAAAGCTTTTGAGTACTTGCTGGAATGGCAAATTCTGTCACATCTGTGTAGCACTTTTCCTTTATTTTAGAGCCTTCAAATTGACGTTGAATGAGATTATCTGCCTTCTTACCATGAGAAGAATATTTTCGTTTCTGTCGCATTTTAGCTTGTAAATTGAGTACTTTCATCAAGCGTTGAACTCTTTTCTGATTTACCAGATAACCACGATTTCTTAGTTCTAAATGAATCCGACGATAACCATAATTTCCTTTGTGTTTGATAAAAATAGATTGAATTTCAGCTTTAAGCTCTTGGTTCTTATCTGGTTTGTCTAGCTGTTTCAAGTGATAGTAGTAGGTCGAACGAGCTAGTTTAATGGCTTTTAGAAGAATATCTAACGAAAACTCAGTCATTAATTCTTGAACAATTTCTGTCTTTCTTCTTTCTCTTTTTTCTCCTTCAATCGGAGTTCTCTCAACTTTTTTAGGATGGCATTCTCCGCTCTCAGGTACTCATTTTCTGCTTGAAGACGTTCTAATTCTGTCCTCTCTTCAGGTCTCTTTTTTGGCTTACGTCCCATTTTAGGTACTCTCCCTCTTGTTTTCTCAACAATAGTATACCCGTTTTTCTTGTATTGTGCTAGCCAGTTAAGAAGTATCGTACGACTTGGGAGGCCGTATTCAAGAGAAACTCTATCTTTAGTCCAGCCTTCATGTAAGACTTTATGAATCATTTCTTGTTTTAAATCAGGAGAATAGTAACGATTTTTTCCTTTTTTGACGAACTCTATTCCGTAACGATCAATCAATTTAATCATGTATCTAAGATTAGAATTGTTTATCCCAAATTTATTTGAAAGCTTCTCTAGCTATATCCTTATTTTCTAAGTTCATAGATCTAAACTTTATCATCATATGTTAATTTCATAATAAAAACACCCCAAAAGTTAGATTTTTCAGACTGTTTTTAAAATCTTTCTCAAGGACAAATATAAAATCGTCAACACTTTGAAAACTTCAAAAAAGGATTTTCATCGCTCTAAACATCAAAAAAGAAAGGACAAAATTTGTCCTTTCTAGATATTACCTTTTCTTCAATCCACTACAGTTGACAGAGAGCCTATTTTTACGTTCACGAAAATAAAAAAAGAGGACTAAACCTCTCTTAATTAACTACTCCGCCAGTAGGACTCGAACCTACGACATCATGATTAACAGTCATGCGCTACTACCAACTGAGCTATGGCGGA
>NZ_KV794517.1:0-569 GCF_001808785.1 Streptococcus sp. HMSC077D04
ATGATAATTTCAGTATTTTCACCAGATTCCTTGATTTTGGTCGTGATAATTTCATGCTTGGTTGCCATCCCTTTCCCAGCTCCAGATGTCCCTAAAATCAGACCAGACGGTGTATTTAATAGGCTTCGATCAATGGTAATAATATTGCTTGAGATTTGATTGATACCGTAATATTTCCCACTTCGGTCTTGTAAGTCTACTGAAGTCCATGGAGAATTCACTGCTACATTGGACGTTAATAAACTCCGTGATACTCCCTCTAAAAAATCACAACCAAATGGCAGCAAACTATTAAAGGCTGCTTCTTGCATATATGGAAGTTTATCAATCATTAGGTCATTTGAGCCGGCCACTTGTTGGATAGTGTCTAGCGCTTGTTTGAGTTCTTCTTCATCCTGACCAAAGACCCCAATCAAGAAGACTGTTTGAAATAGTTTATCTCCTGTCTCGGTCATGGTTTTTAAGAGTTCCTCGGCTTCATCGATATTGCTTTCTAATACATGGCCTACTTTTTCCAAATAGATACCTGTACGAGCTAGTTTTTGTTGTTCCCCAATCTTTTGGGATTC
>NZ_KV794518.1:0-262 GCF_001808785.1 Streptococcus sp. HMSC077D04
CGATTCAAATCATTTTCTGTCTCTATATAGCGAAAAGGATTGAAGCCATCTGAGTTCTTCATATTAACTAAATCTAACACCTTTACTTGGTAGCCATGTTCTAAAAAGAGTTTGCCTGTTTTCTCGGCCAAGTGATCTTTAGGATCCACCACAATATTAGAACTATTCATCTGAATCAGATTGGGTTTTACAAAGCGAAATGTCTTCCCACTTCCTGAACCTCCGATCACCGCAATATTCTTATTTCTATCATATTGGGGTG
>NZ_KV794519.1:0-548 GCF_001808785.1 Streptococcus sp. HMSC077D04
GTTGTGATACGGTTTGGTTTCATTCCGTTATCAGAAGTGTTGTAATCTGATCCTGGTTTTCCATCTACAGTGTCTTTAGCACCTGAAGCAACATTTGCACCAGCTACATCAACACCTACTAATGGAGTTCCGTCTTCTGTTTGGTAATTTACTACTACTTGTCCTGCTTTTTCGTAAACGTAAGTTACTTCAGTTTTACCTTCTACTACGTCTCCGTTTTCTGGTTTAGAGTCATCTTTAACAGCTTTCTCTGTTAAGTAGTAAACAGTTCCGTCTTTTTCGATTTTCTCTGGTTTATTGTCAGTTGTGTCGTATTTAGCGTTTAGAGAAGCACCTTTAGTATCTTCTTTGTCTTCTGCGATTACGTTACCTTCTGTATCGACGTAGTGAACGACTACATCACCAGTAACTTCTTTATAAACGTATGTTACTTCTTTCGTCTCACCCGCAACAACTTTACCAGTTTCATCACCTTGAGTTGCTGTTGGTACTAGTTCGTATACTTTTCCTTCTGCGGTTGTGATACGGTTTGGTTTCATTCCGTTATC
>NZ_KV794519.1:648-998 GCF_001808785.1 Streptococcus sp. HMSC077D04
CCTTCAACAACATCTCCAGTAGCTGGTTTAGAATCAGCTTTCAATTCTTTAGCAGTTAGATAGTATTTAACACCGTCTTTAGTGATTTCATCTTTTTTGTGGTCTGCTGTATCGTATTTAACGTTTAGAGAAGCATCTGTTTCGTCTTTTTCGTCTTCAGCAAGTGTGTTTCCTTCTGTATCTTCATACTTAACAACAACATTACCTTTAACTTCTTTATAAACGTATGTTACTTCTTTGGTTTGTCCAGCTTCTACCGTACCTGTTTCATCACCTTGAGTTGATGCTGGTACTAGTTCGTATACTTTGCCTTCTGCAGTTGTGATACGGTTTGGTTTCATTCCGTTATC
>NZ_KV794520.1:0-296 GCF_001808785.1 Streptococcus sp. HMSC077D04
AATATGAGTCTCGTTCCTATTCTACAAAATATTGCCCAACTTCAAGGTCTCTATAAAGAAAAAGAAGCTTGGAAAACCATTTTGGGGAACTGTGATAGCTTAGTCTACTTAGGTGGTAATGATGAAGATACCTTTAAATTTATGAGTGGCTTACTCGGTAAACAAACCATTGATGTTCGAAATACGAGTCGTTCCTTTGGCCAGACAGGTTCAGGATCTCTTTCTCATCAAAAGATTGCTCGTGATTTAATGACACCTGATGAAGTCGGAAATATGAAACGGCATGAATGCTTGGT
>NZ_KV794521.1:0-973 GCF_001808785.1 Streptococcus sp. HMSC077D04
AAACAACTTACACACCAACAGTAACTCCAGTAGTACCAACAGCAGAACCAAAAGAAACAAAAGATGTACAAGGTGCAACTCAAACTGGTAAACCAACATTCACACCTGGTGCTGATGAAGTGCCAATGGATGATGATACTCCAGCGACATTCGAAGATGGTTCAAAAGAAAAAGTAATTCCAGGAGAAGGTACTTACACTGTAGCTCCAGATGGAACAGTAACATTCGTACCTGAGAAAACATTCACAGGAACAGGAACAGGAGTAACGGTTAAACGTGTAGATAAGAACGGAACACCAGTAACGGCTAAATACACACCAACAGTATTACCAGCAACTCCAACAGCAACACCAGCTGAAACAACAGATATCCAAGGTGCGTTACAAAAGGGATTACCACAATTCTTAGGAGGAAGAGTATCAGTAGATGGAGTACAAAAAATTGTACCAATCGATGAAACAAAACCATTAGAATTAATCGATCCATCAACAGGTAAAGTAACTAATGAAATCGTGGTACCGGGCGAAGGAACTTACACAGTATATAACGGAGTAGTAGAATTCCGTCCAGAACCACAATTCGTAGGAAAAGCAAAAGGAGTTACAGTCCAACGTGTAGACGTAAATGGAACGCCAGTTTCAACAACATACACACCAAACGTAACCCCTGTAACCCCAACAGCAGAACCAGCTGAAACAACAGATATCCAAGGTAAAGAACAAACTGGCAAACCTGAATTCAAACCAGGAAATCCAAATGTACCGATGAATGACGAAGTACCAGCAACCTTCGAAGATGGATCAACAACTAAGACAATTCCAGGCGAAGGAACTTACAAAGTAAATCCAGACGGTACAGTAACGTTCACACCAGAGAAGACATTCACAGGTAAAGGAACAGGCGTAACAGTTAAACGTGTAGATAAGAATGGTACCCCAGTAACAGCTAAATACACACCAACAGTAACTCCAGT
>NZ_KV794521.1:1073-1591 GCF_001808785.1 Streptococcus sp. HMSC077D04
AAGACAATTCCAGGTGAAGGAACATACACAGTCTCACCAGATGGAACAGTAACGTTCACACCAGAGAAGAACTTCACAGGTAAAGGCACAGGCGTAACAGTTAAACGTGTAGATAAGAACGGAACCCCAGTAACGGCTAAATACACACCAAACGTAACCCCAGTAACCCCAACCGCAGACCCAGCTGAAACAACAGATATCCAAGGTAAAGAACAAAATGGTAAACCTGAATTCAAACCAGGCAACCCAGAAGTACCAATGGATGATGAAGTACCAGCAACCTTCGAAGACGGTTCAACAACTAAGACAATTCCAGGTGAAGGAACATACACAGTTTCATCAGATGGCACAGTAACGTTCACACCTGAGAAGACATTCACAGGTAAAGGCACAGGCGTAACTGTTAAACGTGTAGATAAGAACGGTACGCCAGTAACGGCTAAATACACACCAACAGTAACCCCAGTAACTCCAGAAGGAACACCTGCTGAAACAACAGATATCCAAGGTAAAGAACA
>NZ_KV794521.1:1691-2394 GCF_001808785.1 Streptococcus sp. HMSC077D04
AAGACATTCACAGGTAAAGGAACAGGCGTAACTGTTAAACGTGTAGATAAGAATGGCACACCAGTGACAGCTAAATACACACCAACAGTAACTCCAGTGACTCCAGAAGGAACACCTGCAGAATCTGAAGGACCTAAAGGGCAACCACAAACAGGAACACCTGAATTTAAACCAGGAAACCCTAATGTACCAATCGATGAAACTGTTAAACCAACATTTGACGATGGCACAACTGAGAAGAAAGTACCAGGCGAAGGAACATACACAATCGATGAAAACGGTAAAGTAACGTTCACACCAGAACCTGACTTCGTAGGAAAAGCTAAAGGTGTGACAGTTAAACGTGTAGATAAGAACGGAACACCTGTAACAGCTACTTACACTCCAACAGTTCGTCCTGATACTTCGTTCGTTGATAAAGATGGTAAACCACTTTCACCAACAGAAGATGGAACTAAACCAACTAAAGATATCCCAGGATACAAGATTGTTAAAACTGAAGTAGACGAAAAAGGAAATACAAAACACATCTATGAAAAAGTTACGACAACTTATAAAGATAAAGATGGTAATGTAATTCCAGGAACAACTACTGAAGAAGGTACAAATCCTAAGAAAGATATCCCAGGTTACCGCTTCGTAGAAACTAAGAAACTTCCAAACGGTGATACAGAGCACGTTTATGAGAAAGTTAAGACAAGTC